>NZ_JACSWB010000157.1 GCF_016888135.1 Leptolyngbya sp. CCY15150 | reverse complement strand
GCCAACCTCTTCAACGCCAACCTCTTCAACGCCAACCTCACCAGCGCCAACCTCTTCAACGCCAACCTCAGCAGCACCAACCTCAGCGGCGCCGACCTCCGCAGCGCCGACCTCACCAGCGCCTACCTCAGCAGCGCCGACCTCCGCAGCGCCAACCTCAGCAGCGCCGACCTCAGCAGCGCCGACCTCAGCAGCGCCAACCTCAGCAACGCCGACCTCAGCAACGCCAACTTGAATGAAATTCTGTGGAATGGGTCAACCCATTGGGCTGGTGCCCAGGGGCTCCATGCAGCGCTCAACGTGCCCGAATCGTTGGCTCAAACTCCCCGGTTCAAGGCGGCGGTGGTTTTGAGCCAGGGGATGGATGGGGTCAAGCAGGGCCATGTGTTGGCGGCAATTCAGGCTTACCAGGAGGCTCAAACCATCGACACGGGCTTAGAAATTGATGCCTGGGTTTGGAATTTACTCTGCCAGTTTGGGAGTTTGCATGGCCAGTCAGCAGCCGTGGTATTTGCAGGTGATAAAGCTGTCGCTTTGGGTGACTGGGTGGGATTTCGAGAAACCCGTGGAATTGCCAGAGCCTTAACCGATGATTTAGCCGGAGCTTCAGAAGATTTTCAGGCAGTTGTGACAGCAATTGAAGCCGAAGAGTACTACCGAGGTGAGAAAGCGAAGCAACGACAGGAATGGGCGAAAGCGTTGCAAATGGGACAAAATCCATTCACGCCAGAGGTATTGGAGGCGTTGAGGAAGAAGGAGGGACTTGGAAACGATGGGGCAGCGAGTGAGGCAGTCGAGGAGAACGGATGAAGCGGAGGGGTTTGGGTTTTGAGGGTTTAATGGGGCGATTCTCTGCGAGACGGCAACGCCGATTCTCTGCGAGACGGCAATGCCGAGCGCACGCGTTCAAACCAAGTTACGTCAAAGAATGGGGGGATAAGGCAGTGGGGTAATGGGATAATTGAGACAAACCGGGAAGCTGCGTATGAACATTAGGGCACAGTTGCAGGAAAAACGAGAAGTAATTTTGGCAACAGCGGCAACCTATGGCGCTTACAACGTTCGCATCTTTGGCTCCGTGGCGCGGGGCGAGGCCGACTCAGACAGCGATGTAGATTTCCTTGTGGAACTGGAGGCAGAACGCAGCTTATTTGACCTCGGCGGTTTGCTGATGGACTTACAAGCGCTACTGGATTGTCCGGTGGATGTTGTCACCGAGAAAGGACTGCGACCCAGAATCCGCGATCGCGTCCTGAGCGAGGCGATTCTCCTATGAGAGACGATCGCGAAAAATTGCAAGATATCTTGGAGGCGATAGAACGAATCGATCGCTATGCTGTGCAAGGCAGACAAGCCTTTGAGCAAAATGAACTGATTCAAACCTGGTTCACTCAAAACCTGCAAGTGATTGGTGAGGCTTCCCGTTCGCTTTCTTCAGCCACCAGAGACGAGCACCCAGAAATACCTTGGTCAAACATGATTGGAATGCGAAACATTTTGACTCACAACTACTTTGAGATTGACCTCGATATTGTTTGGTTAGCTGTAGAGCAAGAATTACCGAACTTGAAGACAGCGATCGCGGCTATTTTGCGATCGTTATAGGCAGAAAGCAAGGAAATCAACTCTGGAGGTAGCTTGAAGGCTGCGTTGAAGCCGCCTCATAGGCAATTCGCCTGAACACTCAATGGGTGCTTTATATCAAAGCTTTCGGAACTACTGCATTAGGCAGCAAGTGAACTTTCTGTATACCTCAGCCCAGAAACGAAGCCAGCTAATTGTTGATGCTGAACTTCCCCCTCTGATCGGCATAACACCCCCCACAAGGATGAGACGAATCGATCGCTCCCTGGAACCCCATTTTTTGGCAATAAAAAACCCCAAACCCTTGTGTTGCAAGGGCGGGGGTTTAAATCAGGGTGCATCTACCACTTCAATCTTCCAGGGATAGAGCATCGATCCGGACAGTTGTATAAAAATGTCCTCGGCGGCAAGAACATACACCCTAGAATTTCCCCTCTAGGGCCGGCACGCAGCGTTCACAAAGGAGCGGATGCTCGGCAGATTCACCCACGTGGGTTGAGTAGTTCCAGCAGCGATCGCACTTCTCTCCCTCCGCATCCGTAACGCCAATGCCTAGCGCATCCGACTGACTGCTGTATTTCAAGCCCGTGAGCGCTGCGGGGGAGTCTAAGATCTCCACCTGGGAGGTGAGGAATAGATAGCGCAGTTCATCCACCCCATTGCCGTCTAGGCTCGTGGGATTGAGTGCCGCCATCGCTTGCTGCAGATCAGTATCGGCGACGTAGAGCAACAGCTTAGCTTCCAGGGAAGAGCCGATCGCCTTGTCCGATCGCGCTGTTTCTAGAACCCGGTTCACCTCGTCACGAATGCGGCGCAGTTCCACCCAGGTCTTGGCTAGCTCGGGCTGCTGCCACTGCGGATCGAGCTGCACCCACCCGGCGGCAAAGACCGATGGGTGGGCGGTGGGATAGGGCAAAAACTGCCAGATGTCTTCAGCCATGTGGGACAACACCGGAGCGATCGCTTTCGCCAGATTTTCCAGAGCGATCGCCAAGACGGTTTGGCAACTGCGACGGCGTAGGGCCTGGTCGGAGCTGATGTATAGCCGATCCTTAGCGCTGTCGAGGTAGAAGTTGGATAGATCCACCACGCAGAAGTTTTGCACCGTCTGGAAGAATCGGAAAAACTGGAAGCTCTCGAAGGCATCGGTGACGTCGGTAAAGACTTCGCTAATGCGATGCAGCATGTAGCGATCCAGGTCGGGGAGCTGGTCGTAGGCAACGGCGTCCTTGGCTGGGTCAAAGTCGTGCAGGTTGCCGAGCAAAAATCGCGATGTATTGCGAATCTTGCGGTAAACATCCGCCATTTGCTTGAGGATGGTTTTCCCAATGGGCACATCGGAGGAATAGTCCACAGACGACACCCATAGGCGCAGAACGTCGGCACCGTAGGGCGGATCCTGCTTTTGGTTTTTGCCGCCGTTGATCACGATGGCTGGATCGATGATATTGCCCAGGGATTTACTCATCTTCCGTCCCTGTTCATCCAGGGCAAAGCCGTGGGTAAGAACGGTTTTGTAGGGCGCATGACCATGGGTCGCCACGCTGGTTAATAGGCTCGACTGGAACCAGCCGCGATGCTGATCCGATCCTTCTAGGTACATGTCCACCGGGTAGCTGAGCCCTTCCCGCTGCATAGCCACAGCGGCCCAGGAGGAACCGGAGTCGAACCAGACGTCCATGGTGTCCATGCCCTGGCGATACTGGTCGGCTTGGGCGCGGTAGGCTTCTGGCAGCAAGTCGGCTACGTCCCATTCCCACCACACATCGGATCCATGCTTAGCAAACAGCGCCTGCACATGGGCGATGGTGTCTGCATTCAGCAACACCTCACCGGTTTCGATGTGGTAGAAGACGGGAATCGGCACGCCCCAGGTACGCTGGCGAGAAATACACCAGTCGCTGCGATCGCTGACCATGGGGGTGATGCGGTTTTCGCCTTGGGCAGGAATCCAGCGCACATCTTTAATGGCGGCCAGCGCCTCATCCCGGAACCCTTCCACGGAGGCAAACCACTGTTCTGTGGCTCGGAAAATCGTCGGCTTTTTGGTGCGCCAGTCGTAGGGATATTTATGGACGTAGGCTTCTTCTTTCAGCAGCGACTTGGCGTCCATCAAAGCCTTGATCACCGCTTCATTGGCATCCTTGAGCACATTCAAGCCCTCAAAGGGGCCTGCCTCTGCGGTGAAGATGCCGCCTTCATCCACGGGGCAAAGCACGTCTAGACCGTAGCGCTGACCCACGTTAAAGTCATCGACCCCATGCCCCGGCGCGGTATGCACCAATCCCGTCCCCGATTCCGTGGTCACATAGTCGCCACCGATGACAATCGGGCTATCGCGATCGAACAGGGGATGGTGATAGGTGGAAAACTCCAGCGCCTTACCGGGAAGTTCCGCTTTCACCGTCAACGTTGCGCCCAGCAGTTGTCCCAGCCGCTCCACCAAGTCCTTGGCGACGAGAAGATACGGGAAAGCGATCGCTCCCCCGTCTACTTCCACCACCGCGTAGGTCAGCTCTGGGTTCACCGCCACAGCTAGGTTAGAGGGAATCGTCCAAGGCGTCGTTGTCCAGATGGCCACACCTAGCTTTTCAATATAGGGGGCGATCGCCTGGGCCGAGTCTGCCGCCGACACCATAGGGAACGCCGCATAGATACTGCGAGAGGTATGCCCTTCAGGGTATTCCAGTTCCGCCTCCGCCAGCGCCGTCCGCGAACTAGGACTCCAATGCACCGACTTCAGCCCTCGGTAAATATAGCCCTTGAGCACCATCTGCCCAAAGACGCCAATTTGCGCCGCTTCGTATTCAGGCAAAAGGGTGAGGTAGGGCTGATCCCAGTCACCCCAAACGCCATAGCGCTTAAAGCTTTCCCGCTGTTGATCCACCTGTGCCAAAGCCCAAGTCTTGGCCTTGCGCCGCAGCTCAATGGGAGTGAGCGATCGCCGTTCCTCCGGCTTCATCTCCTGGAGCACCTTCAGCTCAATGGGCAAGCCGTGACAGTCCCAGCCGGGAATGTAGCGAGCTTTGCGGCCATTCAGCAGTTGATACTTATTAATAATGTCCTTCAGGATTTTGTTGAGCGCGTGCCCCATGTGCAACGTGCCGTTGGCGTAGGGCGGCCCATCGTGCAGGGTGAAGGGTTCCCCCGGATTTTGCTCAGCCAGGGTGCGATAGGTGTTATGGTCTGCCCAAAACTGTTGGAGTTCTGGTTCACGCTGGGTCGCGTTCGCCCGCATACTGAACTCGGTCTTAGGAAGATTGACGGTGTCTTTATAGCTGCCGGGTGCTGTCACGATCGCTGCAGGAGATTGGGTTTGCTAAGTCACTCACAGGCTCTAGGTGATCCGTTCCCCGAGCCCTAGCGTCTGACTATGGGCATCAGGGTGGGCCTGCGAGCCATTCCATCCAGTGTACAGGTTGTATCGCCCTATTATCCTGCACAAGTTCCTCAGGCTTCAAGGTCAATCCTAGCGTTTTCGCCTAGGGGATAGAGCTGGTGAGCTGCCCCATCATGTCCCCCCATCCTCCAGCCCCTTTTCCCAGAAGGGGACGAAAGGGAGCCAGCAAGGTGCAGGTGCTTTCAAAGCCCCTCTACCGACCTGGGAGAGGGGTTTGGGGTGAGGGTCTTTTTGTCTAATCAACCAGGGGATAGAGTCAGTTGCCAAAGCGTCCGGGTGATGGTGCCAAAGCTCTGACAGACTTCTACACTGAACATAGCTGATACAGATAGTCAGTGAACAGGCAGTCATCCTAGTGAAACATCTAGGCAGAGGAGGACAGATGGGCGATCGCAATCCGGTATTACTGCTCCACGGCATTTTTGATAAGCAGCAGATTTTTACAACCATGCGGCAGCAGTTGACTCAGCAGGGCTGGTCAGTTCACGCGTTGGATATGGCTCCGAACTTGGGCACCGCGCCGCTGGAGGATCTGGCCCAGCAGGTGGCCCAGTATGTAGAGGAAGCGATCGCTCCCGATCAACCCTTCGACCTGGTGGGGTTCAGCATGGGCGGCATTGTCGGGCGCTACTACCTGCAGCGCTTGGGTGGCTTGGCCCGCGTCCAGCGTTTCATCACCCTATCAGCTCCCCATCGCGGCACCCTCACGGGCAATGCCTGGCCCACGGTTGGCGGTCAGCAACTGAGCTATAACAGCGACTTTCTGCGATCGCTCAATGCCGATGCCCATCAACTCAAGCAGATCCAATTCACGTCGATCTGGACGCCCTATGACCTGATGATCTTGCCTGCCAACAGTTCCCAGTTGGGCATTGGTTTAGAACAAACCGTCCCCGTGTTGATCCATCGCTGGATGGTTTCTGATCCTCGCTGCATCAACCTCGTAGAAACGGCGCTGTCTTGCCCGATGACCTAGATGGCCGACTAGTGGGGGTAACGATTGGCAAGCATTGCAACGTTGCTCAAAACAGAATGAATCTAGGAGGTTGCTTGAAGATAGGTCTAGCGATCGCCAATTTCTGCCAACTCCGCCGCGCCAAAGATGGCTTCTGGATGGCAATAGTACTTAAACTCCAGCAGGTTCTGAAACGGATCGACCAGGAAAAAGGTGCGATGGTCGAGCAGGGAGCCAGGAAAGCGGCGCTTGGGAGCTTGATAGAAGGTGAGTCCTGCCCGTTGCGATCGCTCTAGCAGCGCTTCCCAATCTGCTTCCGCATCAAACACTAGACCAAAATGGCGAGGATAAATGCCGCGCTGGGGCTGGATCGGCTCCTCGGTGACGTGGGCCACCAGTTGATGTCCCATAAGGTTCAGAATCACCGATTGAGCGGTCTCGCGACCTACTTGACAACCGAGACCCTCGGCATAAAACGTTTTGGTATCGGCCACGTTGGCCACGGGAAAGGCAAGATGAAACCGTGCATGGGCCATGATGTCCTCCGTCTTGTTGAATGAACCTGTTGCGGCGTTCTGTTGCGATATTGGGGCGGGGTGAAGCTTCAGAACCTACAGCGTTCCGCAGGGAAACACCGTTCCCCCTCCATCAACCTTGATTCTACAAACTGCTGCCAAAAAACATCCCCTGACGTTAAAACAACAGGGGCTTTAACCACAGGGGATGCTTCATCTATTCAAGTGTCGGTGGTGCGATCGCCCAGCTTCGGATAGACAGAAGCGATCGCTCCTAAACCTTATTCAACCGTGACTTTCCCAACCATACCAGCACCCCGGTGAGGCGCACAGTAGTAGCTGAACTGACCGGCTTCATCAAAGGTCACCGCGTATTCTTCACCCGGAGAGAACATCAACTGGTCGTGGGAATACTTGGCTCCATCGCCCTCAAACATGACGTTGTGGGGAGGTAGCTTGTTGTTGACCCATTTCACAGTGTCCCCAGCCTTAACGGTGAGGTTTGCGGGTTCAAACGCCAACATTCCATTGTCAGCGCCCATTTTAACGGTGAAGGTTTCTGCAGACGCAGGTGCTGCCATCATCAGGAATGTGGTAGCAACCAACGCGAGGGTGCAAACCATCACGCTCAAACTTCTAGACATCAACGCAATCAATCTCATAGGTATCTCGTATGAAACGCTTTGCATAACTCGACGTGTGGCGTGGGCCCACCGTTGATGCAGTGCATACAACGCTAGGAGTCAGGGGTTACCCCCGTGACGGCCCTGACGTGGGGAAGCGAAACAGGACGTTTTTAGCCGCCATTCGTTGTCCACCCGCAGGGATCCTTTCAACGTCTGTACGTCGCCACGCCGCAGACGTTATGAACTGAATTCTTTTACGATTCTATCCCGTTTTGTAGGGGCAACGTCACATCCCTAAGAATTTATGGAAAATTCCTGCCCCAATTCGGCGGACTACGGGACAGTCGCGATCGCTCAAAACTCGCTCGTACCCCAGCCTGGCGCTTTCTCCGCTGCCCGCAACACAAAGGCCGCCACTGTTTCTGCCTCTGCATCACTCAGCCAGGTAGCAGGCACTTCCCGACACCAAAACGAGACTTCTTGTCCGTCATAAGTCATGGGTTGACGCATAAAGGCAACGATCGCTTGGATATTATCGCGGGAGGGTGTGGCCCCTTTGAGAACATCCAGCGCTAGGGATTCGGTGGGGTTTGGTAGTGTCGCTCCACCGACATGGCAGTTAATGCAGGTGCTGCTAAAAAATTCCTTGCCAGCGGCAAAATCTTCCGCTGAAAAAAGCTGGGTTTCACCCGCCGCATTGGCCGGCAGCGCAACGGGCTCGGCGGCATCAAAGTATCGCCGAATAAACGGATCGACGGATGCGGCTTGGGCAGGAGTGGTCAGGGATAGCCAAAGGGCGATCGCCACGCCTAGCACTAAACAGCGGCGCAGCAAACGGCGGGCAGGGGATAAAACAGTCAACATCATAGCCAGTCAAACCAGGTCACGGCTTCGATCATAACGCTACCTGAAGATGCGAGGCATTCCAGAAACAGCGTTGGTTCATCTATAGGCTGGTCAATGGATCTGGCGACTACCAGTAGGCAAAGACCAGCAGGCGTAGATCCACAAACAAAGCGCTGCCCACCCTCCACATCCAAGCAAGATGCTCCTACTCAGCGGTAGAACGGTCGGCAGCGCTATCAGTCTAGAGATCGGATTTGACGTCTAGGTGCTATACCGAGTCTTGCCAGCACCCCAGCGCTCACCGAGCACCTTCGGCTGAACCAAGATATGACCGGCGATCGCCACTAGATCATCGTCTGTGAGGTTCCGCATTTTGGGGAACACGTCCGCGCTGCTCATAGCTGGGTGTAGCTCAGCGATCGACTCCAGACCATCGTAGGTGGTGGGGTCTTTCATGTAGTCTACAAGCGCTTCCACGTTGGTACGTGGAGGAGTAGCTAGGGCCAACGACGCCGGGCTTAGGTCAACGTTAAAGTTGGTTTTGGTGACGCCCCCAGCATGGCATTGCCCACAGGCATAGTTAAATAGGCGCTTACCCTCAACCACTTGGGATTGATTGAGCACCAGGGTTTCGCCCTTATCGTTTAACGGAATGGTGCGGGTCTCTAGGTCTAACTCTGCTGCATTTGCCACTCCCACAAAGGTCTGGAAGGTTAGGAATGCAGCCATGACCACAAGCCAAATGAGTCTTTTGAACATGGTTCTCCTTGGAAACGTAGCTTGGTGAAATCTCCACATGGGCCCCAACTTAGCGATCGCGTTGGCTCGTTATCCTCGTCTGGCTGGAATATTTGTTATAAGACCGGATGTCAACCTTATCGCCAGAACAGGCTACTTGGCATAGGTGCCCAGTGCTAGGCCAATTCTCCGATATGTTTTGTCTGAAACAAATAAGCCAAAGTACTCATCAAGGTTGGATGGCGTACAAAAATCAGATGAATTGCCCTAGGACGATGGATGTCCACCTTCTTGGGCAATGAGTTCAATAATCGCTTTCACGTCTTCCAAAGCCAGGCGAGTCTGGGGTGTTTTGTAGGAAATCTGCAAGCGATCGCACAACCGAAAAACATTGTCCACCGAGAGGTGGTGGTCTTCCGCTATTTCCACAATCGAGAGATCTGCAAACCCCATAACCGCAGCCTACGATAGACACAAAATTGAGCCATGCTAATTCAATATCATGCCACCGATTGAGCCCTTTCCAAAGCGCCTAGGCTGAAAATCAGCAATTCTCTCCAGGAAAATCTGTGGGGGATGGCACAAAACGTAGCCATACTGTCTGGATTTTTGCAGGGAGGATCCCATAGTTCTCAGCGATCGCCCCTACACACCCTGCCCAACCTTTTGGGTCAACCCAGGACAGACATCCGATAGAATGAACTCTAGATCTTTAGCGTTCTGCTTCCTCGTATGCCCTTAAATCCCGGCGATCTAGCCCCAGACTTTACCCTACAGGATGGCGATGGTAATACCGTTAGCCTCTCGTCTCTCAAGGGTCAGCGGGTGGTGCTCTATTTTTACCCCCGCGACAATACCCCCGGCTGCACCAAAGAAGCCTGCGGTTTCCGCGATCGCTACCCAGATCTGCAGTCCCAACATGTGGTCGTCTTGGGTGTCAGCACCGATGATGCCAAAGCCCATACCAAATTCACCACCAAGTACGACTTACCCTTTCCCCTGCTCTGTGATGGCGATGCGGCGGTGGCTACGGCCTATGAAAGCTATGGGCTGAAGAAATTTATGGGCAAGGAATATATGGGCATCATGCGCCATACGTTTATCATTGGTGCCGATGGCGTCATCGAAAAAATTTATCGCAAGGTTAAACCAGCGGAGCACGCTGATCAAGTCTTAGCCGATTTGGCCGAGCTAGACAGCACCGACCCGATCGCCTAATGCCATTCGTCAACAGGGCAGACGGAATCTGTTCAGGTTCCCATCAGATGCGCTATGACAGACATGGACTGCACACCACTTGTGCTGCTACTCAACAATGCTTAACACGTTATGAATCGGTTGTGGAATCTTTTTCAGTCTGTCCTTGGGCTCATTTTTCATCACCCGATTACGGGTACCAGCATCATCCCAGTGCTGCCCGATGGGCGCATTGTCCTCATCCAGCGGCGGGATAACGGTAAGTGGGCGCTGCCCGGCGGCATGGTGGAATGGGGCGAGACGATTGAATCGACCATCCAGCGAGAATTGGTGGAGGAAACGGGCCTGCAGTTAACGAAGGTGGATCGCCTCGTGGGAGTTTACTCTGCCCCGGATCGCGATCGCCGCTTTCATTCCATCTGCGTAGCGATCGCCGTTCAGGTCACTGGAAAAACGGCGGTGGAAGATACGCTAGAAATCCAAGGTGTGCAAGCCTTTGAGCGATCGGAGTTGCCCATTGGCCACCTCAGCGCCGACAACGATCGCCATCTACAAGATTATTTCGATAACGTGACGACCCTAGCCTAGCGCCGCACCCGTCCCGTAAAGCCAGATGCCTTAAACTGTTCTAGCTGCAAGGGTTCTGCCTGGTTTGCCGCCACCGTAATCCGCAGCTCAAAGGAACTTTCCCCCGGCGGCACCTCATCAATAGAGCCGACCCTAGTGCGGTTTTGCATAACGGGGTTGCCGCTGGCGTCATAAATTCGCCCAAATACATCGGCATTCAGCACCGGTCGCCCGGAGGTGTTCACGGCCGTTCCGGTGATCATGTAGCACTTCGCTTCGCGGCTGGCTCCCCCAGCGGTGACATTGCCATCAACCAACTCTTCTGGACAGGTGGTGTAGGATACGTCCGTCAATTTAACTTCCGTGAGGGCATAGGCTGGAGACGAGATCACCTGACTCATCAGCCAAAAGACGCCTACCAAAATTGCGGTGATGACGGCTCGAAACTTCATGGCTCCACTCCCAATGAGGCGATCGCTACTTGGTATTATTCTCCTCAGCTTATCGTGAATTGCTAACAAAACGCTGACCTCTGGTTCGGTCAAGAGCGATCGCCTTGCTTGTCTTGGGGCCATCAAGGGTGCTATCTGTTCAATACATCCGTCTTTGACTAACCCAAGGGTTTATCTATACTTTGCATTGATGACTCAAGCGGAAATTGACGCACTTTTAAGAACCGCCTTTACCCAATGTGATGAGAAGGGCTGCCCACTCGACGATCGACAGAAGCAGATCCTGGCCCAGGTGGCAGAATCATTCCTCGATCTAGCCGCGATCGCCCCTACAGACAATCCCCTCGATGCTCTCACCGATGACCAGCGGCAAGCTCTCCTGCAGTTTGTGGTAGCTCAGGAAGAACAGGGTATCCGCTGGCGGGCCACGCTGCTGAATGATTGGCTGCGGGGGCAAGATTCCGGGTCGGTGCAGTTCATCCGCGATCAGTATGGCCCCCAATGGCTGAATCAAGTCACCGATGCCCATATCAATCAAGCCCTAAATCGGGATGATGCCTCTCGCCATTTGCATGTGGGCGATCGCATTGAGGTGTCCAACCGCCTATGGGAATGGGTGCAGGAAGGCACGTCCTGTGATGAAACCTGGTTTCCCTGCACGGTGGTGAATCTATCAACTCTGCCCATGGATAGCCCGAGCGCCGAGCCGTCTCTCACCAGCATTGTGCGCTTTGAAAATGGCATGGAGTACGAGATTCAGGGAATGACGGAATGGAATGCTTACAACTGGCGCTGGCCTGAGGGATGAGGAAGCGATCGCCCCATGATTCCACTGAATCTAGTATTCGTAGGTGGGAAGACGCAACAATGGCTAGGCATTTCGACTGCGCTCAATACTCAAGTCCTGACGAGACGAGGGTTGAGCGAAGCCGAAACCCGGTAACGTAGCCTCATTGAATGGAGTCTACCTCGTTACCATCAACTTTTGCGACACTTCTAGCGCTGTCCTCAGCAGATCGAGATAGTCTGAGGAAACTTTGTAAACAATCAAGGAAAAGAGGCATGGCTTGGCAACGTCCCGATGGTCGGGCAGCAGATCAACTGCGTCCGGTGCGCTTTGAGCGACACTTTACCCGCTATGCAGCCGGGTCAGTTTTAGCCCACTGCGGCAATACCCAAGTCCTCTGTAGCGTCACGATTCAGCCCGGTGTGCCCCGCTTTTTGGAAGGATCGGGCCAAGGCTGGCTAACGGCAGAATATCGCATGTTGCCCAGCGCCACACCCCAGCGCTGTACGCGGGAGGTGATGAAGCTTTCGGGGCGTACCCAGGAAATTCAGCGTTTGATTGGCCGCAGTCTGCGCTCTGCCCTGGATATGAAGATTCTCGGGGAGCGGACGCTGATGGTAGATGCGGATGTTCTCCAAGCCGATGCGGGTACGCGCACCACGTCCATTACTGGCGGCTTTGTGGCGCTCACCGATGCCATTCAATCGCTGCTGGACAAGGGAGAGTTGGAGCGATCGCCCATTTGCCGACAGGTAGCCGCGGTTTCCGTGGGGTTGCTGGAGGGAGAACCGTTTTTGGACTTGAACTATCCAGAAGATGTGGCGGCGGATGTGGACTTAAACGTTGTCTTGGATGAGCAGTTGAATATCTTAGAAATCCAGGGCACAGCGGAGGAAAACTGTTTCAACCGTGGTCAACTGAACCAGATGTTGGACTATGCAGAAACGGGTATTCAGGAGCTGCTGATGGCTCAGCAGCATGCCCTGAAATCCTAGGGATGACTGCTGAGCCGGGAAACCGGATGGGATTCTACTGGAAACGCTGGACGATCGCTTGGGCAAACTCCGAGCATTTCAGCGGTGGATTGACCGGTGGGGTCATCATCCGGGCGAGATCATAGGTGACCTCCCGGTTGGCGATCGCTTCCCCAAGTCCCTTCTTGATCAAATCCGCGGCTTCTTGCCAGCCCATGTATTCCAACATCATCACCCCAGAGAGAATCACCGAGCCAGGGTTGATGCGATCGAGACCGGCGTGCTTAGGAGCAGTGCCGTGGGTGGCTTCAAAGACAGCGCAGGTGTCGCCGATGTTGGCACCAGGGCCCATACCCAAACCGCCCACGATCGCTGCTGCCGCATCCGAGAGGTAGTCGCCATTTAGGTTCATCGTCGCCAAGATGGAATATTCATCGGGACGGGTTTGAATCTGCTGGAAGATGCTGTCGGCGATGCGATCGTTCACCATGATCTTCTCCTTCCATTGCCCGTTGCCGTGGGTGTCCCAAATGCCTTCTAAGACGTCTTTGACTTCCCCACAGATGTCTGCCTTTTTCTCCGGCGTTAGGGAATCGTAGCCGGGCTCCACTTGGCGAGCATTGTCTTCGATGCTCAGGTCAGGCTTGGCTTCCTTGTTGCCCAAAATCCACGACTCGCGCTCGGTAACACATTCCGCCCGAAATTCCGTGGTGGCTAGCTCATAGCCCCAGTCACGAAAGGCCCCTTCGGTATATTTCATGATGTTGCCCTTATGCACCAGGGTCACCTGTTGCTTGTCCTTGGGCAACCGCAGGGCATGGCGGATGGCGCGGCGCACGAGGCGCTGGGAGCCGGTTTTACTAATGGGCTTGATGCCAATGCCAGAATCGAGGCGGATTTGCTTCTTGCCGTGCTCCGGCGTGGCAGGAATCAGCTCCTCGTTGAGGAACTTGATGAGGCGATCGCCCACCTCGCTGCCCTGCTTCCATTCAATGCCGAGATAGATATCTTCTGTATTTTCTCGATAGACAATCACATCAAGCTTTTCGGGGCTTTTGTGGGGCGAGGGGGTGCCGGCGTAATACTTGCAGGGACGTACGCAGGCATAGAGGTCGTTGATTTGTCGCAGGGCTACGTTGAGGGAGCGAATACCGCCACCAATGGGAGTCGTCAACGGCCCTTTGATGGCCACGCCGTACTCTTTAATCGCCGTTAGGGTATCTTCGGGGAGATATTGGTAGGTGCCATAGACATCACAGGCTTCATCCCCAGCGTAAACCTTGAACCACTCAATCCGCCGCTGACCGCCGTAGGCTTTGGCAACCGCTGCATCAAACACCAATTGGGACGCGGGCCAGATATCAACCCCCGTGCCGTCACCCCGAATAAAGGGAATAATGGGGTTATCGGGCACAATGGGTTCGCCATCGCGAAAGGTAATGCGATCGCCATTCGTGGGTGGGGTAATCTTATCGTACATATCGGCAACCTTCTTAAAATCTCGACAGTACCAGGGTGGTAGCCATAAGCTACTGAATCTTAGACGGTCGAGGTGAACCGGCACAATCACTGATGGAACATTCGCAAATCTTGGGGGATGATCGAGGTAGTGGCGGTTACGATTTTCGAGTTTCTTAAGCTGCGATCGCCTCGATCAACATCAAGTCAACATCAAGTCCTGCGACAATTCCTAGAAGCGATCGTCCCAATGCCCCCAAAGACCACTAGAATCCTGAGAGTGAGCCGTTGGATGGGTATCACCCTCCACCCCTCGCCAGCCACCTCGGATGCCGTGCTATCTTCATGGCACCTTGGCTGTGCCGATCTGGCTTAGATGGTCTATTCCATACTCCATCTATAAGAATCTATGCTGCTCCTCCGTGATGGATCTAGGTGAGATGTGGATCACCTGACCGCCCAGAGCCACCGGGGTTTGCTGATGTCGTTTTGAATCTTTGTATGCTAACTAGCGTCGATCGCTTACTGTTTGTTCGGGGTGTCTCGATTTTTAATGAATTGCGAGATGACTTCTTGGTGCGTCTCGCATCCATTATGGATGAGCTGTCCTTTCCCGCCCAGCACACCATTTTTACCCAGGGACAGGAGGGGCGATCGCTCTATATTCTGGTATCTGGGCGGGTCAAGGTGCATATTGGCGATCGCGTCTTGGCGGAGTTGGAAAAAGGAGCTTGCTTTGGCGAGATGTCGGTGTTTGATGCTGAACCGCGCTCAGCCTCGATCAGCACCCTCGAACCCTGTGAATGTCTCATGCTCACCCAGCAGCAGCTCTATGAAGCGGTGGAAGAAACGCCGGGAATTGCGGTGAACATTATTCGCCTGCTATCGCGCCGCATTCGGGAGCTCAACCGCAAAAAGCTCAATCCCGAGATCTATAACCGCATTAATGGCACCAGTCCCCCCACCCGCATTCAGTAGCTGGGCTAACCAAGGGCGAAAATCCTTGCGATAATGCAAACGGAGCGATCGCTTGGAGCGTTAACCATGGTAAACCGTTCACGAATTGAACCTGGCCCAGGTCAAGAGTCAGTGTGGGACTATCCCCGTCCAGCCGTATTGGACGACTCGACCCAGCATATCCGCGTGATCTTCAATGGGGTGGCGATCGCCGACACCCATCGGGCAAAGCGGGTGTTAGAAACCAGCCATCCGCCGACGTACTACATCCCCCGTGAGGATGTGCAGATGGCCTATTTCACCCAGACTGCTCGCATGACGATCTGTGAGTGGAAAGGGCAGGCAGCCTACTACACCATAACCGTGGGCGATCGCCAAGAGGTGGACGTGGCCTGGAGCTATCCCCATCCCACCCCTGCTTTTGCTGGCATTCAAGACTACATTGCAGTCTATCCAGGACGGATGGAAGCTTGCTATGTGGATGGGGAGGTTGTGCAGGCCCAACCCGGTGACTTTTACGGCGGCTGGATCACTCAAAACATTGTCGGCCCCTTCAAGGGAGCAGCGGGCACCTGGGGTTGGTAGAGGTTCATTGACTGGATAGGTCTTGATATCTACCTAGGCGATCGCCCCTGGGTTTCATCAGTAGTCATCGAAACAACTATCGGAAACAGCCACCGAGAAAGGAGCCAGCGTGACCACAGCCACTTTAGCGATTCAACAGCGCGTGATTGAACTGCGACGGTTGCTCCAGCAGGCTAGCTATGCCTACTATGTCCTGGATGCGCCGGAGATGGATGACGCGGTCTACGATCGCCTCTATCGAGACCTGCAGGAGTTGGAAACAGAGTATCCCGACCTGGTCACGCCCGATAGCCCTACCCAGCGCATTGGAGAGCGGCCGGCGGATCAGTTCACGTCCGTGCGTCACCATATTCCCCTCTATAGTCTAGAAAATGCCTTCAATTTGCAGGAGTTGGCCAGTTGGCAGGATCGCTGGCGGCGCTTGGCTCCCGAGGCTGCTGATGTGGACTACGTCACGGAGCTGAAGATAGACGGATCAGCGATCGCCCTCACCTACGACCATGGGCTGCTGGTGCGGGGAGCCACCCGAGGCGACGGCGTCACGGGCGAAGACATTACCCAAAATATCCGCACCATTCGCACCATTCCCCTACGGCTGAACCTAGAACAGCCACCGGCTCGCCTAGAGGTTCGCGGTGAGGCGTTTCTCCCCCTAGATGTGTTTCGTCAGATTAATGAAGAGCGTCAGACTAAGGGGGAGGCCGCCTTCGCCAATCCTCGCAATGCAGCAGCTGGCACCCTGCGGCAACTAGATTCCGCCGTGGTGGCCCAGCGTCGTTTGGATTTTTTTGCCTACACCCTCCATCTGCCCGATGAGGTCGCCGGTATCGATGCACCCGCAACCCAGTGGCAGGCCCTTGAACTGCTGCAAAATCTTGGATTTCGGGTGAATCCTAACCGCTTGCTCTGCCCATCCCTAGCAGACGTGGCGGCCTATTTTGAGCAATGGGACACCGCTCGCCTCGATCTACCCTACATGACCGATGGGGTGGTGGTGAAGCTGAATCATTTTGATCTCCAGCAGCAGCTAGGCTTTACCCAAAAGTTTCCCCGCTGGGCGATCGCTCTCAAATACCCTGCCGAGGAAGCGCCAACTCGGGTAGAGCGGGTGGTGGTTCAGGTAGGACGCACGGGGGCACTGACGCCGGTGGCAGAATTCAGTCCCGTCCAGCTTGCCGGTACCACCGTGTCTCGGGCGACGCTGCACAATAGCGATCGCCTCACTGAACTGGATTTGCACTTGGGCGATACGGTGATCGTGCGCAAGGCGGGGGAAATTATTCCCGAGGTGGTGCGGGTGATGCCAGACCTGCGTCCTGCCGATGCCCAGCGCTATGAGATGCCCACCCATTGCCCCGCCTGTGGCGAGCCGGTGGTGCGCCCTGCCGATGAAGCCGTAACGCGCTGCATCAATACCTCCTGCCCTGCCATCCTGCGCGGTTCGATTAGCCATTGGGCCAGCCGGGCAGCCCTAGACATCAACGGACTGGGTGAAAAGTGGGTGGAGCAATTTATCGATCGCCACCTAGTGCAATCGGTAGCGGATCTCTATGACCTGACGGTGGAGCAGTTGCTGACTCTCGATCGCATGGGGCCAACGTCGGCCCAGAAGCTGGTGGGGGCGATCGCTCAGTCGAAGCAACAGCCCTGGCCGCGGGTGCTCTATGGCTTAGGTATTCGCCATGTGGGCAGTGTCAATGCCCAGACCTTAAGCAGCCAGTTTGCCAAGGTGGATGATTTGGGGGCAGCGGAACCGGAAGCGATCGCCGCCGTCTATGGCATTGGCGCAGAAATTGCCCAGTCGGTCTATGCCTGGTTTCGGGTGCCGGCCAACCAGGTGCTGATCGATCGCCTGCGACAGGCCGGTCTACAGCTTGCCCTGGATCCCGATCAGGTTCAACCCCAAGGGGCTCAGCCGTTAGCAGGCAAGACGTTGGTGATTACCGGCACCTTACCATCCCTAAGTCGGGAGGATGCTAAGGCAAAAATTCAGGCGGCGGGCGGCAAAGTTACCGGAACCGTGAGTTCTAAAACGGATTATTTAGTAGTGGGCAGTGATGCCGGATCTAAGTTAGAAAAGGCACAGACTCTGGGTGTTGCCCAACTGTCAGAAACACAGTTACTCGATCTTCTGTCATCATCGAATTAGCCATGTCTGCCCCCGTCAACTCCTGAAGTATGCAGCATTTCACGTCATTTAGACTGATGCCATCATGGTTCCAGTCCTTGGTTTTGCGCGATCGTTCCATGCGCCATGGTCGTCATCCCTACCGAGCGATCGCCCTTGGGATCGGTAGCTGCTTGGCTGGATGTCTGCTATCGACACCGGCCGCCGCCGCAGAACGTGTTTATTTATCGATCGGTGTTTTCGAGCGCTCGATTGCGATAGATGATTTAGAAATCTATGCTCGTGAAGGCCGGGTCACGTCCAATCTTCGTCCCTACCTGCGATACTTCACGCCCAAGGATCAAGAGCAAATGCGATCGCTGCTGCTGACACAGGCTGATGTGAGTGCTGTTGCCGTGGCTCAATTTCTCTACACCGATCAAGGCGAAGCGCTGCTTGAGCGAATCAGCCGAATCATCCGCACCCAATCTCCGGAGGCAGCTCCTCTTGCCATTCGCGCGGCCCTGATCCTGGCGGCGGATTCGGACGACGGACTAACGCCTTTGAACGTGCTCAACGAGTTTCCCCTCAACGATCTGCGCATTAGTGTCGATGCCACCCTCAACTTTGTGAGCGAGGTGGAGAACCTGATCAACCAGACAACCCAAGCAATTCAGATCATTCAAACCCAAGCCACCTTTGAATCTAGGGTAGAAACGCCGATTGACTCTATGGGCGTCCAAAACCCCCATGATGTAGGTTTATACGACTGGCAGACGGTTGCGCTGAACCTTCGCGATCGCCGCCGCGATCGCGCCTTCGCAGCAGATGTCTATGTTCCCATCACAAAAACCCTCGGCAGCCCCACGCCGCCCATGCCCGCGCCGGTGATCATTATTTCCCATGGTCTAGGCAGCGATCGCACCACCTATCGTTATCTTGCGGAACATCTTTCCTCCCATGGCTTTGTGGTGGCGGTGTTGGAGCACCCTGGCAGCAATGCCATGCAAATCCAAGCTCTTGTGCAGGGGCGAGTACGAGAAGTAACGTCTCCCCAGGAATTTATCGATCGCCCCCTAGATATTACCTTCTTGCTGGATGAACTGGAACGCCTCAATCGTAACCATCCACAACTATCTGGCCGCATGAATCTAGAGAAAGCGGGCATCATTGGTCAGTCTCTAGGTGGATATACGGCTCTTACGCTGATCGGCGGCACACTTCATGGAGTACGGTTAATTCAGTCTTGTTATGACGATAGCTGGCTTAACTTATCTTTACTGCTGCAATGCCAGGCGCTGGACTTGCCCTTGGAAACCCTCGATCAATCCTTACAAGACGATCGGATTGTGGCAGCGATCGCCATTAACCCCATTGGTAGCGGCATCATTGGCCAAAATGGTTTTAACCAAATTGAAAAACCTGTGATGGTCATGACTGGCAATGCGGATACGATCGCCCCAGCTCTGCCTGAACAAATCCGTCCTTTCACGTGGCTGGGCAGCCTCAATAAATATCTTGTGTTGATGCAAGGAGGTACCCATTTCTCGACCCTAGGTAGCTCTGCAAATGGCAGCGAAGCTCTGCTCCTGCCCTCAAATATTGTTGGCCCTGACCCAGAAATCGCCCATCGCTATGTGAATGCTATGAGCGTGGCTTTTTTCCAAACCTATGTGGCGAATGACCCTAACTATCGCGGTTTTCTGCGGGCAACCTATGCTGATAGCCTGAGTGAACAAGCTCTACCTCTGAGCTTAGTGCGCTCCCTTGATCCCATCCAGCTATCCCGTGTTTTATCCATGCCTTAAGGTTCTGGAGCGATCGCCCAATTGGAGTATCAGTTAACCGAGGGGCGATCGCAACGGGTTCAGCACTTAGCTCACCTGGGTCGTCTCCAGCAATAGCAGAAGCTCGATGACCTGGCTGATGATTTCGCCTGTATCTTAGCGGTCACGCACATTTCTTATCTCAAAGCAGCGTTTCAAACCCGCATCGAGGTACAAAAACAGGCTCAAGGGTCGCAGATTCAGTTGGTTCTGTAGAGATAATCCCTCACATGAGATGGTGTATGGCTTAACGAATAAAACCTACGGCTGAGATGAGGGGAGTTGCAGTTCAATACCGATTTTACTGCCTAGCTCAATCACTTCGTCAGCAAAGGTATTGGCAGCCGACACGCCGCCCACAATACTGCCCATCCCGATAGTGGCTGCTGTCAGCAAAGCCGTTAAGCGTTGTTTAATCCGGGGCATATTGCGCTGGTCTTCAGGTTTTTGGACTTCGTCCTCAACAGCCTTGAGGTCAATGATTAGGTTATCTTGAACCTCTGGGGGAAGCTGAGCAGCGGTTTGGCGCAGGCGATCGATCATCTGTAGCACGTCGGCAGTTGTAACGCCACTGGTTTGGGTAAAGTCAGTGGCGGTGACCGGACTGTTGTTGGCTTCGTTGACGAAGTTGCCAATATTGGCCCCTTGGTTATGGTTGGTAAACTTAGAACCTTCTGACATGGCGGTAACCTCTACGTTGTTGATAATAGTAAAAGGACTTGCATAGCCTTGGTCGAAGTCTTTATCACCTCGGTTATAGCGCCGACGAACCTCTATTGGCTCGTAGCCGTCGAGAAGCTGGCGCAGGTTGACTTTGATGCGAAGCTTGCCGATGGGGTAGTTTTGTTCACCCATGGCTTCTAGTCCCAAAAGCTCTTGGTAGTCGAGAGGGGGATGGTTGGGATAGTTAGGGACAGGTACCCATTCGGTGACCTCAAGATCGGCAAAGCTGTGATGGATTTTGTTGAAGGTGTCACGGATGAGAGAGAGAAAGACGCGGCGGGTCGTTTCGCGCCCGTTGATGGCAATAAAGATCTTTTTGTCTTCGGGGTCGGCCTTGATGCGGGCGATGTTGTAGACTTCGTCGCCCTCGCAATAGGCGAGCATGACGCCGCTGCGCCAGTGAATACCTTGGTAAATTTTTTCGTGGCTGAGCACGATGAAGCGGGAGAGGACGCTCTCGGGCAGGATGCGATAGTGATATTCAAAGTTGAGGGTATCGCCTTCTAGGCTGGTGGCTTTGGGTTCATCTTTGGGCAGCAGGCCGGGAATGAGGAATTTGGCAGAGCCGCAGTCGGGCAGCTCAAAGCAGAGCTGAAACTCCTGCATCAGCTCGGTGAGGTAGCGATGGCGATCGGGGGGATATCGATCGCCCTTCAGCACCCGGTTGAGGTCGGCGGTGGTGAGGATGCCTTTGCCCTGGGTTTTGAGGGTTTCGTCGCTGAGCAAGGCGTAGATGCCCTGGGTGACCCAGTCGGGATTGAGCACGTTGGTGTTTTGCAAAAAGTCGTGGTCACGAAAGTTGAGCACCAGTCCCAGGTTGTGGAGCAGGTCAATGAGCTGGTTTTGGCTTTGTTCTTCGCAAATCTGGTTTTGGTAGCAGATCCCGATGTATTCGCTGTAGCTAATAAAGTCGCGATCGAGGGCTTCGAGCTGTTCTTTGACCTGAAACCATGACAGGGGCAGGAGGTTGTAGACATCCTGGAGTTTGCCAACTTCTTCAGTAATTTTTGCTGTTAGCTCTGTGATGCCCTCGCCGGTTTGGCAAGAGGTTTCGATAATGTCGCAGATGTTGGGGTATTTTTGCCGCAGAGCCTGGCGGTTAATGTCGAAGGGCTGTTCGTCTTTTTTGTTGCCGACGATCAGAACAGGCGACCCGCCGCCAAAGCTTTGGATGAGTTTCAGCCAGTATTCAATGCGGTTTTCGTCTTCGCTGGTGCGGCAGTTGCAAACCAGCAGGTAGAGGCTGCGCTTGGTGAGAAAAAACTGGTGGGTGGCGTGGTAGATCTCCTGTCCACCAAAATCCCATATATTCAGGCGTACGTCTTTACTGTTGACATGGACACCCCAAGTACGGACGGAGAGTCCATCGGTTTGGGGTTCGTGAGGGTTATATTGACCCTCCATAAGCTGTTTGACTAACGAAGTTTTGCCGACGCTACCCTGACCCACCAGCAGCAATTTGGCTTCGTTGAGGGGTTTGACGCTGCCACTGCGGAGTTTTTTGAGGTAGTTAAAGATATCTTCGACTGAGCCTGGATCTCCGCTGGTTGGCCCTAGGACTTCTGGAGAAATAGGTAAAGGATTGCGCCGCAGGTCAAGGACTTCAAGCTGAGGCAGGGTTTCTAGGCATTCGGGACAATCTGTAAGGTGATTATTCTCTAGATCCAGCCATTCTAAGGCGGTGAGCTGGGCGAGGCTGTCGGGAATCGTCGTGATTTCATTGCTAGAGAGCGAAAGTTCCGTCAGATTGGTGAGCTGTGCGAGGCTGTCGGGAATCGTCGTGATTTCATTGCCAGAGAGCGAAAGTTCCGTCAGATTGGTGAGCTGTGCGAGGCTGTCGGGAATCGTCGTGATTTGATTGCTATGGAGCCAAAGTGTCGTCAGATTCGTGAGCTGTGCGATGCTGTCGGGAATCGTCGTGATTTGATTACGATCGAGCGAAAGTGTCGTCAGATTGGTGAGCTGTGCGATGCTGTCGGGAATCGTCGTGATTTGATTACGATCGAGCCCAAGTTTTGTCAGGTTCGTGAGCTGTGCGATGCAGTCGGGAATCGTCGTGATTTGATTGCTAGAGAGCGAAAGTGTCGTCAGATTGGTGAGCTGTGCGATGCAGTCGGGAATCGTCGTGATTTGATTGCTATCGAGCGAAAGTTCTGTCAGATTTTTAAGCTGTGCGATGCTGTCGGGAATCGTCGTGATTTGATTACTATCGAGCCCAAGTTTTGTCAGGTTCGTGAGCTGTGCGATGCAGTCGGGAATCGTCGTGATGTTGGTGGCGATCGCTCGCAGGTCTTTGAGTGATGTGAGTTGAGCAACCACCTCTGGCAAGTCTCCTAGGGGGTTGCCGCTGAGATCTAACATGGTTAGCTGTTGCAAGGCCGCTATTTCAGCAGGCAGCTTGCTAATGGCATTAGTCACTAGCTGAGGGGTGAGTTTGCCGTCTAGGTACTGCCATTTTTCAACCTTGCCCAATATGAGGGTTTCTAGCTGGGTCAGCTTGCCAATCTCTGGGGGCAGTTCCGTCAAGCCTCGTCCTGTCAAGTCAAGCTCTGTCCAGCCTTCGGTGGCGGCTTGGTCGATGAGTTGCAGTAGCTCGTCTTGGGACATGGCAATGTTAGATTTGGGATTAGTGATGAAGTGCTGATATCAAATCCGGTTAGACACACTCTTCATTCAAGACTGTGCAGTACCAGATGGTGCGACAAGTGGTGTCGAGTTTTGGGTCGTCAAAGAGCCACCACAGCAAACTATGGGTATCGAGCAGATAGGTTATTCCCATTGCTGGAGTTCCTCTTCGGTTAGAGGGTTAAAGAAGGCGTCGCTGAGTTTGCCGCTGAGTAGACCAGGGGTACGCAGTTCGGTGCTGCTCGATGGTGCTCGGTTGGTTTCTTGGTTTAGCCCTAGGCGAAAGTAGTGGATCAGGTCATAGATTTCGGCTAGTTTTTCTTCGGGCAAGGCTTGGAGTTCTTGCATAATGTGTTGGATCAGCATGGCTAGCTCCGAGAGGGTGCTGGAGGGGGATGTGTTCATAATGGCTCATGGGTTAGGAGGCTGTCACGAGAGAAGGCGGAAATTTTGCATAAGGCGTGTTCCAAATCTAGATCCTGATGGGTTTGACGAACCAACATCTCTCTCAGCCCTCGCGCTAAGGTAGAGACTGTTGGCTCTTTACCCGATATCCCTATGCTCCTGCACCTTAGCACCTGGCCCGAAGTTGACGACTATCTGACCCGCTCCCAGGGTTTAATTCTGCCCATTGGCTCCACAGAACAGCACGGCCCGACTGGGTTAATTGGCACCGATGCCATTTGTGCAGAAGCGATCGCCCATGGGGTGGGTGATGCGACTCAGGCATTGGTGGGGCCGACGATTAATGTGGGCATGGCGCTGCACCATACGGACTTTCCCGGCAGCATCAGCCTGCGCCCCAGTACCTTGATCTTGGTGATTCGTGATTATTTGGTGAGCTTAACCAAGGCGGGTTTTCGCCAATTCTTTTTCATCAATGGTCACGGCGGTAATGTGGCTACGCTGAAGGCGGCTTTCTCGGAAAGCTATGCGGTATTGAGCAATTTACCTATTCCAGGGGGCGATCGCGTTCAGTGTCAGGTAGCCAATTGGTATATGTGTGGTTCGGTGTATCGGTTAGCTAAGGAACTCTACGGTAGCGAAGAAGGTTCCCATGCCACGCCCAGTGAAGTGGCACTAACTCAGTACGTTTATCCAGATTCGATCAAAACAGCTTATCTTGATCCTAACGTTCCTTCGGGCTATCCTATCTACAGCGCTGCGGAGTTTCGCCGTTGTTATCCAGATGGACGCATGGGATCAAACCCGGCTCTGGCTACCCCTGATCATGGTCGTCAGCTTTACGAGCTAGCAGTGAAAGACTTGAGTCGGCAATATCTGGAATTCTTAACATCTGACTAGAAACCCACCGATGTGTTCGTCCGTCTCCACTGCCTAGGGATACCTACGGAATTCACCTGTGTCATGATGCTGAATTTCAGAGACGTATCTTGTATCCTAGGACATCATCTGAGTTGCGTGGAGATCAAGAAAGACTATGGGGCGGATGAAAAACCTTGTTGTAGGCTGCGGTGTGGCGGTGCTTGGCATTCTTAGTGTTCCAGCGATCGCTCAAGAGGTATGCCTGGCCCAAACCTATGGGCAATCGAGCAATGCTCGCCGCTATGGCACCGATGGCACCGATGGATTTCGTGGACGGGAGGGGCGATCGGGGCAGGATGGCCAAAGTCGTACCCTGGTGTTAGACGGCAGTCCGGTCAACCTCAATCTATCGGGTACCGATGGCGGAGATGGGGATGATGGCGGCAATGGGCGATCGGCTTTTTGCGGTTGGCAACCCCGCGATCGCAGCGATGTGCGGGCAGCCAATGGTGGCCAGGGCGGCAATGGTGGCCAGGGCGGCAATGGCGGCAATGGTGGATCGGTGACGGTGTATTACACAGATCCAACTCAGTTGCGATCGCTCTCGGTGATCGCGGCAGGGGGCCGGGCCGGACGAGGCGGACGACCGGGCTATGGGGCGGCGGGCTGTCGCTGTGAGCGCTCCTACTGGGAGGAAGAGGTTTGCACGGGCACGCCAGGCAGCGCGAATCGCAGTTGTCGAACGGAGCGCTATCGCTGTCGGGATGGTGCCGATGGTCGCAATGGGCAATCGGGTCGTAATGGTCAGCCAGGGCAGTTGGGACGGTTGACGCTGGTGCAGCAGGCGGAACCGTTGGCACCGGATAACCCTAACATCACCTTCAGCCTGTCTCGCTTCCAGCAACAGCCGGTTTCCCTATCTCGCAATATTTGGGCGACGCGGCGGGGAGCCTCGACGCTGCTGGCCAGTGGATCGATCGTGGCGGATGAGTATCGTGAGTTTGTGGGACGGGCGGAGCAAACGGTGCAGCTCAACTGGGCAGCGGAGCGATCGCTCTCGGAGGTGGCCAACGAGTCGCTGGGTCTGGAGCTATTGGAGAATCAATCGGTGCGGGTGACGGTGCCGGAAGATGTGTGGCTGGTCGGCGATCTACAGTATGAGGAGTCTGTGGCAACCTATACGGTGTCAGAACTGGTGCTGCGCAGTGAAGCAACTCAGCTGGCGGTGGGTGAGTTCTCGGGCAGTGGTGCAGATCTACAGTTGAGTGTGGTGGATCTGGCGGACAAATCTGATGTGGTGGCGACGCGGTTTGAGCTACGCTACCGCTCAACGGAGGATCGGTTTGGCGATCGCGGCCGCTTTGGCACGCGCTATGAGGGAGAGGTTCCAGCCGAGTGGGTCACCCAAAATTTCAACCGCTTTTCCATTGATCTAGGACAGTTGCCCATCGATGCTCGCTATCGCCAGTCGGGGGTGCGGGTGGAGATTGAGCTAAAGGCGATTCGTTCCCTCGGGGGGCAATCGGCGGAACAAACCATGAGCTGGCGCGGCTCGATCTAGGGCTAGCGGCAATCTGCCTACTCCTAGGCAGGTTAAACAAGGGGCCTAGGCCCCTTGTTCGCGCTTGGTCAAGATTGGTCAATCTATGCCGCCCAGTCCTAACCGCCTTCCCAACGGTCAGCTTCCGTAAATCCTCCTAGACTAGAGATAGGTCAACCCTGGAGATGGAGGTGCTTATGGGACAGTCACAATGGGATCTGGGTCGCTTTGTGAAAACCCTTTCATACTACGGGGTGGTGCCGATCCTCAGCAGTTTTGATTGGTTTCAATCTATGTTCGACAGTCGCCCCAACCCCACCCTCTCGCCGACAGCGATCGCGTTTTCGTCCACGTCCAACGCTTTGCCCAACACCGTGGTTCTTCTAGGCAATGTGCCGCCATCGGTGGGACAGCCGTTGCTGGATGCGGGCTATCAGCTGCGATCGCTGGTGACAGATGCAGCTACCCAGCGCGTGGTCTGGGGCGATCTAGCGGATCAGGTGGACTGGATTGAGACCGAGTGGACGGATCCTAAGCTGCTGGCCAAGGTCTTGGCCGATGGCCAGGGTTGGGTCTATGGCAGTGCCGCGACGACCGTGGAAGCGGTGCAGGCAGATCCGGCTTGGCAGGGGTTAACCCAGGCGATCGCCCACCTGTCGTCGAGTCCGGAGGCGTTGACCACGGTTTTTGATTTCAGTCATCCTAGCCCCTCAGTGCAAGACATCTGGGGCGCGCTGGATGATGTGGTCATGGGCGGTGTCAGTCAGAGCGGCATTCGCTTGGTGGGCACATCGGCGGTCTTTGCCGGTACGGTGTCCACGGCCAATTCCGGCGGCTTTGCGTCCATTCGCACCCGTAACTTTACGCCACCGCTGGATTTTTCGGGTCATGCTGGAGTGCGGCTGCGCCTGCGAGGCGATGGTCAGCGTTACAAGTTCATGCTGCGCATGGCGGATACCTGGGACAGCGTGGCCTATTGCTATTCCTTTGATACCCGCGCCGATGACTGGATGACGGTGCGCATCCCGTTTGAGGAGTTGATTCCAATTTTTCGGGCCAAGACGGTGCCGAATGCGCCAGCGCTCGATCCCCGTCATATCTGCGCCATCCAACTGATGCTCAGCAAGTTTGAGTATGACGGCGCGCTCAATCCTCACTTCCAGGCGGGGGCGTTTCAGCTTGAGCTGCGTTCGGTGGATCTGTATCGTTCTGCCCAGGCACCGAGCGATCGCCCCTTGGTGATCCTCTCGGCTGTGCCCTCTCCTGAGTCTTTGGTGGCCATGCTGGATACTGAAACCGTGACCCCTCATGGGTTGACCTGGGACGAGAGCGATCGCCTAGCGGCGGTGCTGCAAGAGAACCTACAGAACGGATAGGCCGATACTTGAACCCGCCTAGGGTTGCACTTGGGTGAAAATGGCTTGGGCGACGCGATCGCTGACGCCGGGTTGCCCTAGGGCTTGGCGCACTTGGTCATAGTCCGCCTGCATCTGCTGCCGTCGTTCGGGGTTGAGCAGGAGGTCTAGGGTGGCTTGGGCGATCGCTTGGGGCGTGGCGGCGTCTTGCAAAAATTCTGGCACCACGGGCTTCATCACCGCCAGATTTGTCGGCGACATGAAGGGAATGGAAAAATGCAGCAGGTGGCGGGCAATCCAGGCCGTGAGGGGATGGACGCGATAGAGCACCACTTGGGGCACGTTCATCAGGGCCGTTTCTAGGTTCACGGTGCCAGATTTACCAATGACCACATCCGCAGCAGCGATCGCATCGTGGGCTTGGCCGTCTAAGACCGTGGCGTGGAGGCCATAGGTTTGCACCGCTCGCTCCAGGGCCGGGCGATAGGCAGCTAGGGAGGCGGGTATCCAAAAGTGGACATCGGGTACTTGGTCTTGGATGCGGCGGGCAGCGGCAAACATCACCGGCAAGAGGTATCGCATTTCTTGGCGACGGGAAGCGGGCAGGAGAGCGATCGCGGGTTGATCCGTAGACAGCCCCAAACGCTGGCGAGCATCGGCCCGGGTGGGTGCTTCGGAGACCCAGTCGAGCAGGGGATGGCCCATCCAGGCTACGTCTGCACCATGGCATTGGTAGTAATCGGCTTCGGCTTTAAAGATGGCCAGGATGCGATCGCTCAGGCCAATAATGCGTTGGGTATTGCGAGGGCTGAGCGACCAAACCCATTCCTGAGGAGCAATGTAGTAGAGCATGGGCACCTGGGGAAAATGCCGCTGCACGGCACGCCCCACCCCCAGGTTGACGCCGAAATAATCAATCAACACGACCACATCCGGAGGCGTCGCTGTTAGCTGGGCTCGTACGCGGTGCTGGATCTTTAGACCCGAGAAGAGAAACGGGATCGCCTCTAAGATGCCGACGGAGCCGATGGCGCTGGTATGCTCAATCAACGTTGCCCCAGCAGCGGCCATGCGATCGCCGCCCAGGGCCAAGATGTCGAGCGGCTGGTTCATCACCTTGGCCTGGCGCAGCAACGCCTGCACCAAGCGCGATCCTTGCAAATCACCCGACACTTCACCGGTGCTAATAAAGATGCGGATGGGTCGAGATGGCTCATCGGCATCCTGCAATCCCATCAGCCTTCAGCCTCCCGACGGGTGCGGCGCACGCCAGGAATGAGCCCCCGTCGTTGGGATAGGCGCGACTGGCTAATAAAGTGGGTAAAGTGCTGGAGATGGGGATTGTGGGGCAGTTGCTCCAGCTTAGAAATGGCCTCGTCCAAGGACAGCCCCGATCGGTAGACTAAGCGAAACGCCTGCTTCAGCGATCGCAGCACTTCCCCGTCTTGCAACTCACTGAGACCAGCCCGTTTCAAGCCAACTTGGTTGAGCGATCGCACCCGAGATGGGTTGCCTTCCACCAAGGTATAAGGCGGCACATCTCGATCAATCCGGCTCATGCCTCCCACCATCGCCAGCCGTCCGATATGGACAAACTGATGCACCCCCAGCACGCCGCTGATCCGCGCCTGGGATTCAATATGCACATGCCCCGCTAGCGCCACCCCGTTGGCAATAATCACGCGATCGCCAATGGCGCAGTTATGCCCCACATGCACATAGGCCATGAGCAAATTGCGGTTACCGAGAGAGGTAGCTTCTCCCGATCCCGTGGCTCGGTTGATGGTGACATACTCGCGGATGCAGTTGTCATCACCAATCTTGACCAGGGTTGCCGATCCGTCATATTTGAGATCTTGGGGTTCGAGACCGATGACCACGCCTGGATAGATTTGGTTACGGGCACCAATTTCAGTCCAGCCATCGAGGACAACATGGGGGCCGATGGTAGTTCCTTCCCCAACCTTGACGCCTTCTCCAATCACCGCATAGGCCCCGACCTTCACCGTTGGGTGTAGGTTCGCCTCAGCATGGATCACAGCAGTAGGATGAATCAGGGTAGTCAAGGAACCTCTCCAGTGGCTCATCGTTTCAGCACCGGGTAAACCGCTGGAGCTGACCATAGCCATTAAAAAAATTATAGATAGTACAAAAACGCGATCGCCAGCCTGGGATGATCTGGCAGGAACTGAACTGCATCCAGCTTAATCCACTATGGAAAACATTAATTCTCCTTCTGCAACAAGCTGCCCATCGACTTCAGCCCGTCCCTGCATTTTGCCAAAGCGCCGTCGCCGCACGCAGATGAGTTCAACGGTCATCACCAGTTGATCCCCTGGCACCACGGGCCGCCGGAAGCGGACTTTGTCGATGCCTGCAAACATAAACAGTCCTTCGGGGCAGTCGGGAATCTGGGTGAGGACAATGCCGCCCACCTGGGCCATGGCCTCCACAATTAATACGCCGGGCATGATCGGCCGTCCTGGAAAATGCCCCTGGAAATGAGGTTCATTAAACGTGACGTTTTTAATACCGATGGCTGACGTTCCAGGAATGTAGCTAACGATACGATCAACCAGCGCGAACGGGTAGCGATGGGGCAGAAGCTGATGGATCTCTTCTAGGCTGAGGCTTGTGGCCGGAGCTGAAACGTCTGGCTCGGCTGAATCCAAGGCTGGATCCAGATGATCGGTCGAGGTCTGTAGGTCAGTCAGTGTAGACATGGGCTAGTTTTAAAAAAAGGCATCGAACACAACAGTACAGTAAGGAACCCTCAAACTGCCTATCATCCGTCCATGGTGCAGTTAGACTGCTGAGTGATCCGGCTAGACAACTGGTGGGCAAACGCGGTGTGTAGCCGATGACTAGCTTTGTAGGCGGTGATGTGAGCCTGGGGGAATAGCCCGATCAGGCTAATATCTCCTACTAAGTCTAAAAGCTTATGGCGCACTGGCTCATTTGAAAATCGTAGGGGTGGGTTGATCCATCCCTGGGTTCCACAGACGAGGGCATTGTCTAGGCTACCACCCTTGATGAGGCCGGCCCGCTGAAGTTGTTCAATTTGATCGGCTAGACCAAAGGTTCTGGCTGGAGCGATCGCGCTCTGGAAGGGATGTTGACTAGGGCTCCAGCTTTGCCATTGGTTACCGATCGCCTCTAGGTCAAAGTCGATACCATAGGTGAACCGCAGGTCTGGAGCTGGCATTCCCACCACAAACGCATCTCCTTCTTGTACCCAGAGAGGCTCGTCTAGCACATAGCGGGAGCGGGGAGCGTCTTGACGAACCAAACCGGCTTGAGCGATCGCCTCCACCCATTCAAGAGCCGATCCATCCAAGAGGGGTACTTCAGGGCCATCGATCTCAATGGAGAGGTTGTCTACGCCCAAACCGGCCAGGGCCGCCAGCAGATGCTCCACGGTTCTCACCGTAGCAGAAGCGATCGCCAGTTCTGTCGAGAGCTGGGTTTGATGGAGAGCGCTCACATGAGCGGGAATCCTAGGGCGACCAGGCAAATCTACCCGCACAAAGGAGCGCCCCAGAGATGCCGAGGCTGGGCAGAGCCGCACGGTAGTTTGTAGCCCTGAATGCAGGCCCACCCCCGATCGCTCGACCGACGTGGCGAGGGTGTGCTGCCAAGGTGATGCTAAACCATGCTGACGGGGATGATCATCTAAATCCCCATGACTCTGCTCTGCCTGCGGCTCTGCTCCCATTAGAACCGTTCTCCAATGCCAAAGTGGAAACGACCATCGCCATCATCGCTAACGCCATAGTCGATGCGGATGGGGCCGAGGGGAGACTGGACACGAATCCCAGCGCCAATGCCAAAGCCTGAGCCGGGCTTGCCGCGCACATTAGCGGGCTGTCCCGGTACATTGTCGGCGGTTCCCAAGTCGGTGCCAAAGTCTACAAACAGCGCTCCACCAACGATAGATAAAACTGGGAAGCGATATTCTGCTGTGGCCTGGAGGAAGCTACGACCGCTGCCCACTTCACCCGAACCATAGCCGCGGACGGAGTCGGTTCCCCCGATGGAGAAGGCCTCGTAGGGAGGGAGGTCACCAAAGACCGTACCCACCTGCACGTTGAAGGCGAGGGTTTCGGAATCGTCTTCTCTAAAGCTGGTGAAGTTCACCGGGAAATAGCGGCTGTAGCTAGCCCGCAGCCGGTTGAACAGAATGCTGCCGCTGCCAATGGGAACGCTTTGTTCGGTACCCACTCGCAGGACAGAACCGCTGGTGGGCTGCAGAGGATTGTTGCGCTGGTCGTTCACCAAGCCAAGCTGCAAGATAAACAGATTATCCGTACCATCCTCATCGAAGCTCAGTTGGTTGCCGAGGGCATCGAAGGGGTTAATATCACCGTCAGAGTCTCGCACCGATACGCGCTGCACCTCAAGCCCCAAGGAACCGCGCCAGTTGTCCCAGCCCAGCCATTCGTCTAGGGGACGGGTAAAGCTTACCCCACCGCCTAGTCGGTCAATCCGGGGGCGATCGCCGGCTTCAATATCGTTAGGATTTTCATCGTCAGGCAAGCGCACTTCCGGATCGCCACCATCAAAGACCAGGGAGATCGAGCGGCGGTTAAAGGCATTAACGGTGTAGGAGGTTTGATAGGGATCACCGCCAATCCACGGATCGGTGAAGTTGACGTCAAACAGGAAGCCCCGTTCACCCACCTGCACCTCAGCGCCCAAACGCTGGTTGTTGCCGCCGAGGTTGCGTTGCTGATAGCTAACGGTACCAAAAATACCCGTTGATCCGCTAAAGCCCAAGCCCGCTGCCAGGGAACCCGTATTGCCTTCTACCAAGCTAACGACAACGTCCACCTTGCGCGGATCCTCACCGGGAGCTAGGGCTAGGCGCACATCATCGAAGATGCCAAGGTTAAAGACTCGCTGTAGATCCTGGGAGATTTGGTTTTGGTTGAAAACATCACCGGGCTGGGCCTCCAGCTCTCGGGTGACGATAAAGTCGCGAGTTCTGCCCGTAATCGGCTCACCATCTTCATCAACGGTTTCACCCGTTTCGTCAATAAACTGCACCCGAACGTCTTCAATTACCCCTTCGGTAATATCTAGGGTAACGACGCCATCGCTACTGACATCCGGTGCGTCTACAACCTGAGCCAGAATGTAGCCTTCGGCTTGATACCATTCGTTCAACCTGCGAATGCCACCATCCAAACGGCGGAGGTTGAGGGTCGTGCCATACTGGTCGCCAAAGATCTCATCAAGTTGTTCAGGAGGCAACACCTGGGTGCCAGGAGCCTGCACCGATCGCAGCACTGGGTTGGGGGTCACCTCATAGGTCACCCGGACACCAAGGGGCGTATCCGACGGCACGGCACGCACATTGGAAAACCAGCCGGTTGCAAAAATGGCGTTGATGTCTTCTTGCAACTGAGAGCGGGTAGCGGTACGCCCTGCCTGGGTGCTGATTGCCTGATAGACTTCGTCCTCTAGGTCTCCTTCTGCGCCAACCACCACGACTTCGGCCACCAACACCCGAGTTTCTTCGTCGTCAGCCCCGACATCGCCGGCGGGTGGCTGGGGGGTGGGAGTGGTTGGTGTGTCGCTGGGGGGGGTGAGATCTAGGTCAAGGGTGGGGGTAGGGGTGATCTCAAATTCTAGAGCGTCGGGATCATCGTCTTCTCCAGGGCCCACCTGAGCGATCGCTGCTGGTGCGGAAAACTCTGGCTCTTGGGCGATCGCTGCCGGTTCTGCGGCTTCTAGGTCAATCGCTTCTAGGTCGTCAATCGAGGGTGAAGCCACGCCGTTCTCATCGACGATGGCCTCTGGGCTGGGCATGGCTGGGAGGCGATCGCTGCCATACCCGACTGGGCTAAATAGCGTCCTGGACGCGCCTGAAGAATGGGCTTGAGTTTCATTAGCTTCGAGGGTAGCGCTCTCTGGAGCAGCAGTGGCAGCGGTGGCCAGGCCCAGAGTCGTCGAAACCGTCAAAACTGCCAGTAAGACAGGGGAAAATTGCATAGTTGAGTTTCTACTTGCTTGTCCACACACCACGGTCTGCCAGAGGCAGAACTAGCGCTACCAATGCCAATAGGCGATCGCTGGATGCATCGGTTGAGGCTGCAGGTGCGAGCCATCATCGATCAATCTGCAATTAGCAGAGCTACATCTGATCACAATTGGTAAACGCAAAGATTTTACAGCATTGCTACCCATTCCCAACATGTCAATTTCAAGCCGAGTCTGTGACCTCATCGAGAAGCCACCGATTTCAACCTCCTAGGCAGGAGGCTCATGCTTCGAACTTGAAGCCCTGGGGTACTGGATCAACACCCTAGGGCCGACGCTGACCGTGGGACTCTCGAACAGCAAAGCTGTATGCTAGCTAGTTGATACCTTAGACGCGGTTTCCTTTGATCCGTTCCAAGACCTGTTGATAGGCAGCCTCAACCTGACCTAGATCCTGGCGAAAGCGGTCTTTGTCCATCACCCGTTGGTTAGGATCATCCGTTGCCTGGTTCCATAATCGACAGGTATCCGGGCTAATTTCGTCAGCTAAAATCACCCGTTGGTGACTATCGACCCCAAACTCTAGCTTGAAGTCTACCAGGGTAATGCCGCAGCTTTGGAAGAAGTCGATCAGCCGTTGATTGATCTGCAAGGCTTGGCTCTGAAGCATTTCAAGCTGTTCCGGCGTAGCTAGCTCCATCAGCAAGAGGCGATCGCGGGTGAGCAAGGGATCGCCTAGGGCATCATTTTTGTAATAAAACTCAACGAGGGGCTGGGGCAAGACGGTGCCCAGGGCAATGCCGGTTTGTTTGCACAGGCTACCGGCAGCGATATTGCGCACCACCACTTCAATGGGCAGAATCGTGACCGCCCGGACGCGCATCTCGGTTGCGCTGGGGCAGTCAAGAAAGTGGGTGGGGATGCCGCTTTGCTCTAGAACCTGGAAAAGATAGCTAGAAATTTCGCAGTTGATGGCCCCTTTGCCAACAATCTGCCCGCGCTTCTGGGCATTAAAGGCCGTAGCGTCGTCTTTGAAGCGGGTCAGCAACACCTCTGGATCATCGGTGCGATAGAGAAGTTTGGCTTTGCCTTCGTAGAGTGGTTCAAGCGCAGACATGGGATGTGGTTCAAAACTTAAGGACATCAGGCACCCGGTACCTGGTTTGATTGTACGCGAGTTAGGCATCGCCTCGGGGCGATCGCTAGGGTAGACATTCGTAAAGCTGGTAGAGGTGCCCGGTGCGGTAGCGCTGATCCTCCACCTGCTGGCAGGGGGGCGCTGGCTCCGCCGTTGAGGTAGATAGATTCAGGGTTAACGGTAAACCACTAGGGTTGGTATTCGGGGTGAGCACCGTCCAGAGATTGGCGGGCCGCGGCACGTTTCCGCCTAGCTCCGCCAGTTGTCGCCATACGGGACGATAGCCGGCGGGACGATGAATAAAGCCTAGTTGAATAGAGGTGGGGGAGGTGGGTAACCGTGGAGCCTGGCGATCGATCGCCACGGCAAAGCTGAGGCCTAGAGCCACATCTTGGAAGGATTGATCAACGGTTAAAACAGCTAGGGAGCGATCGGGGTTTGAGTAGAAGGTTTGGGCTACGCGGTCGGGATAGTAGGGTTTTTGGAACGCTAGACCGTAGCTGACGAACAGACTGCTGATGACGCCAACGAGACCTATCCCCCAGAGGAGCGATCGCCGCTGGATTTTCCAGGGTTCGGGCAGGGTGAGCAGGGCACCCAGCAGAAGACAACAGCCGGGATAGTAAACGAAGCTGTAGCGGGGCGCGAGGGTCAGGTCTTTGCCCAAACCATAGACAATGGCTAGAAATTCCAGCACCATACAGAGCGTGAACCCAGCTAGTAGGGCAATGGCTGGGTGGCGGCGGGCCGATTGTCGGAGGGCGATCGCCGGCTGCCAACAGCGCCAAACGATGACACTAAAGACGAGGAGCATCAGCACACCAGACAGCAGGATGATCGGTAGGGGCTGATGTTCAACGGGCAGCGCCACCACCATGAGAATCCATCCCATCACCAGTTGCAGCAAGGGCATGAAGCGATCGCCCCAGGTGGGATCAACGATGGTTAGCCAACTGGCTTCCGGACGGTTGAGGTGGGCCCAGAAGGTGGGCAGCCAAGGCACATAGCCCAGAGCCAGACCCATGAAAGTGATACCAATCCATCGCCAGCCAGCATAGCTCACCTGCTGCTCTTGCCAATCGTGCCACAGTAGCCAGAGGATGAGGGTGATCCCTTGGGCAGCGATCGCCAAGGCCACAAAGTAATGCACGTAGAGACCCAAAAGACTCAGACCCACCCAGGCTAGCCACAGGGGCCAGCGTCGATGCTGTCGCTGGAGATCCTGCTGCATTTGCACCAGGGCAGCGAGGGAAAGCGTAATCAGCAGCATGGGTAGGGTATAGTGGCGCGCCTCTTGGGACAGGTAGACGGCAAAAGGGGAGACGGCCATCAGCAGGGCGGCGGCTAACCCCGTGCGGGGGGAGAGGGTGACTCGCCCCAGCCAGTACATAGCGGCAATACAGGCGACACCGATCAGAGCTGGGAGCGATCGCACTGCCCAGGCTAGATCAAGGCGATCGAGGGGCAGCCAGCGCAGCCATTGATGCAAGGCACAAAAAAAGAGGGGTGGATGGTTAGAATCAGTAGCAACATGTTGGGTAATCTGGGCACAGGTGGCGGCGGCATTCAGGCTGAGCAGATTTGCCATGTCGGTGACGGGCCACCAGGTTTCTCGGGGAATGTCTGCGGAGTTGCGCCCTAAACTAAACAAAACCGTGAGCATCTCATCCAGCCATAGGGGCTTTTGCCCCAGGTTTAAAAACCGCAGCCCGGCTCCCACCAACAGGATTGCGGACAAGGCGCGATAGTGGTGCTGGGGATGGCTGAGGTGGGGTTGCTTGAGACGGGGTTGGGTGGAAGTCACGCGCTTTATCATAGGTGGACTGGAGTATGCCGTTATCATCAATGCCGCCGTCGATTCTAGAGCGATCGCAGCGGCTACAGCAATTGCGCGATCGCCTGCGATTGGGACAGCGCTGTCTGGCAGATTGGCAGGGTGGCCCGTTGGCGGTCTCAGCGGTGCCGGGGTCTGGCAAGTCTACAGGCATGGCGATCGCGACGGCCCTGCTCCTAGGGCATCGCCATCAGCAGCGCCAGCAGGCGATTCTGGAGAATCCAGAGGTGGTGCTACCGCCAGAAGGGCAAGTGGTGTTGGTCACCTTTACGCGATCGGCGGCGGCCAACCTTAAGGTGAAAATTCGTCAGTACCTGCAGGAGTTGGCGTTGCCAGCTCAGGGATTTGTGGTGCATACCTTGCATGGTCTAGCCCTGAGTATTGCCAACCGTCATCCCAATCTTTCAGGACTGAATCTGGATCAAACCACACTGATTTCCCCCAACCAGCATCACCGCCTGCTGCAGGTGACGGTTGAACAATGGATTGCTGCCCATCCCCAACTGTATCAGCAACTTTTAGAAGGACGGCAGTTTGATGGCGAAGAAACAGAACGTCTGCGACGGCAGTCGGTGTTGCGCACCGAAGCGCTACCTGAATTAGCCCAAACCTTGATTCATGAGGCCAAAAGTTCTGGACTATCCCCGGCAGATCTTGCTCAGGTGAGTACCTTGGCTCAGGGAGGCTCCGAACCAGGTGAGTATGACCTGTTGGCGATCGCAGCGGGACTGTATGAACACTATCAAACCAGTTTGCGATCGCGCTATCTGATTGACTACGATGACATGATTTTGGCAGCCCTGGCGGTGCTGGATGACCCCACGGCACGATCGCTCTGGCAATCTCAGATTTTTGCCGTATTTGAAGACGAGGCCCAGGATTCATCACCGTTGCAAACCCGGCTTTTGAATGTCCTAGCCGCCCGCCCCGAGGCCATGTCGCCCCAGGTGAATCTCGTGCGGGTGGGTGATCCAAACCAGGCGATCAATTCCACCTTTACGCCGGCTGATCCGATCTTTTTCCGACAGTTTTGTCAAGATTGCGATCGCCAAGGACGCCTGTTCGTGATGGATCAAGCCGGACGCAGTACGCCTCAAGTGATGAAAGCAGCCAATGCTGTGTTGACTTGGGCCAATCAATACCTTGTGCCGCTTGGGTCGGTCTCTGACCTGGATCGCCCGTTTCAGTTTCAGCTCATCCGTCCCGTGGATGCCGATGATCCGCAAGCCAATGCCAATCCCATGCCCCTGGGTCAGGGACTAGAACTGTGTCAGCCCCGCCATCCCGAGGAAACGGTAGCCCTGATCGCCCAGCGGGTGGCGGAGCTAGCCGCAGCAACGCCTAACCTCAGTTTTGCCGTGCTGGTGCGAGACCATCGCCAGGGACGCTTCCTAGGGCAGCGGTTGGCCCATCCCGAAAACTATGGGTTAACCACCCACCTGGAAGACTACGGCATCTCCCTCTACGACGTAGGACAGCAGGAACGCCAATCCCATGTGCCGCAAGACGTGCTGGCGCTGCTGCAGTTCATCGATCGCCCCCATTCCCCCGATCGCCTCAAGGCCGCGCTGAAGATTTTGACGGAGCGCCAATGTATTCCCAACCAAGATTTGAATGCGATCGCCAGCTTTCCTGAGCAATTTCTCTACCCTGGCCCCCTCGATCCACCGCAAGCTGAACCGGTGCGCCAGGCCCGCCGCTACTGTACCGGGTTGCTGCGAGCCCGCTTGGAGCTACCCCAGCATCAGATCATTCCGTTTTTGGCCCTCACCCTGGGGTACAGTCAGAGCGAACTGGCCACCGCCGATAAACTGGCCGAACGCCTAGCGCAGCAAACGATGGGTCACCTATCCCTAGGTGCGATCTTGGGTGCCCTCACCGATATCGTCAGCGCCGAGCGATTTGAGCCCGTGGACACGGAAGATGCCGACTCTCGCTATACCCGGTCGGGGCAATTGACCATTATGACCATGCACAAAGCCAAGGGACTAGATTGGGACGTGGTGTTTCTGCCCTTCCTCCATGCTGACCTACTGCCTGGCTCTCTACGGGTGATGCCACAAACTCAATTTCTGGGAGACTTTACCCTAGCGGAGGTGGCCCGCACCCAACTGCGCGCCCACCTCCATCAAGACACGGCTCTACCCACCATCCAAGCAGCCTGGAAACGAGCGATCGCCCTCAAGCCAGCAGAAGACTACCGATTGCTCTACGTGGCCATGACCCGCGCCAAGCGTCTGTTGTGGATGTCGGCGGCTGAGCAAGCTCCCTACAGTTGGAGCAATGTTGATAATCTTAATGCCAAGGAACCCTGTCCAGCCTTAACAATGTTGCAGCACAACTTTCCTGAAGCCGTTGTTCCCTGCGTCTTGAAGTCCTGATTGACGAACCCATTTTCTCCCCTTCTCCCCCACGAGAAGCCAGAAAGGTGCAGGTGTTTTCAAAGCCCCTCTACCGCCCTGGAAGAGGGGTTTGGGGTGAGGGTCTTTGAGGTTGGTCAGTCAACCAGCTTGGAGGTTCAGTAGGCCTCAATCAACGGCTACGAACATTCCCATAAAAAACTCTGCTGATCCGAACCTCATCTCAGCAGAGTTAACTTCATTCAAACTATTGGCCTCTTAGGAGTTAGCCGTTTGAGCTGCTAGTAGGCTCTTGAGCTTCTCTAGTTCACTAGCCCAACGTGGATCAGGCTGAGCGGCCGTTGTCGCGGTCTCAGGAGTGTCACCAGCACGGCGGGGCTTAGCACCCTTGGGAGCACGGCGGCTAGGGGCTGAACCTTCAGCTTCATCAGCTTTGGCTTTGGCCCGAGGCAGCGCTTTCTCAATTTTGAGGGTGGTTTCTTTGAATTCGTAGCCGTTAAATTTTTCGATAATTTGGTCGGCCAATTCATCATCCTTGACGGTCACAAACCCAAATCCACGGCACTTCCCGGTCTTGCGATCGGTGATGAGTTTCATTGAGGCGGCTTCCCCGTATTCTGCAAAGACGTCTTCAAACTCTTGCTTTTCGACTTCTTTGGGCAAATTACCAATGTATAAACGAACAGACATAAATACCTCCAGGTTCAGATATGACGGTGCTTTCTCAAATCAACTGTGTCAACGTTGTTGTGGCCTTCAACGCTCACCGACACCAAAACTTAATGTGGATTGTGATCAATACTTTCTATCCAGGTTTTACCGTTGCTGCTCCCTCGGATAATGGATGTGTGTCGATAGCTCGAGGTTGATGACGTACAGCATTCTCAATTTCAACAAACAACCGGTATCGAATCAACTTAGTCTAGATGCTCTCAACGGTAACCGAGGGTACCGGCGAAATTAGAGCAATGAGGGGGGCAGGTGGGCTGTGCCATTCATTAAGGTATCACGGCAGTTCGTCCAAGGATGATGCAGATTCAAAAAACCGTGGTGCGATCGCTCCATGTACCTTCTTGACGTTCTACAGACTTATGGTTCTACAGACTTACGTATGTTGCAGTTCACTCTGTAGAGCCTACGGAGTCATAGACTCAGACAGTCACCAAGACAACCTAAATCATTACCTCAACGGCTTGGATGATCGAGGGGGATGGCTACAAACTCCCGTAAAGAACCGTAACACTAACACCGGAGATCATGCAACCTGCAGACAGCGGACTTCTGTCCTATCAACGGGTGTAGGCATCCTTGGGGACTTTAGTGCTATTCAACTGTTCAGACCTTTAGCCAATACCCCGGATAATGATCCAAATTCCTAGGAAGGCAATGGCAAAGGCTGCCAGGGTAGACCAAATGGGATGACCGCTCTTGATGCTGGAACGGCCCTGGATTTGCAGGCGATCGACATCGATCCATGGGGTGGCTCCCCGTCGAAACCATCCGGTAATCGTCACAATATTTTGGATGGCGCGGTGGGGGCAGCCTGTGGCACCTAAGGGGGAGAGGTAATGTAGCTTGATCAATCCACTCTCAGTTTGTAGCAGCAAATCTTGCTCGCAGGCATTGCTCCAGCCCGGTCGTCCCAGCAATTTACCGTAGAGCTGGACGGGATGACCGGTTAATGGCAACGGGGGAGCGGTGGTGAGTAGGTCAGGCAAGGGCGGGTTGATGGCAGAGTTTTGGCGGGTGATATCGGGAAACATGGGATTAACCCGCAGGATGAGACCGATGGCGCAGCCTATGCATCCCAGTCCATACATCAGCGGGCGATCGCCCCAGAGCCAGATCAGGGGATCCCAGCGCATCCAGTCAGCAACTAAACCCAGGCCCCATAGGGCTAAAGCTAGCATCACGCCGATGGGTAACCCCACAAAGGGAGCAGCCTGCCGCAGCAGGGCAGAGAGTCTGAGCGTAGGCGCAACCGGGGAGGGCAGACTACATTCTGGGCTAAGCTGCCAGCGCTGGGCACAGCGGCTGAGGAAGAGGAGGCGATCGCCTAGGGGTGGGTGGGTGTTGTTGACCGACAGCCAGCGGCGGTGGGGATTTTGCACCTCCCAGGTGAGGATAGACTCAAGGGTGCTGAGATTCGAGGCTCCACTGAGGCTGAGGGCGCTGCGGTAGCTGATGGGCATGAGCAGATCCATACTCTCCAGCCCATGGGGCGTATGGGTCTGATGCTGAATATCCTGGGCCATGCCTAGGCTCATTTTCAGCAATGCTCGGCTCAGGGCATTGGGATTCCCCGTTTCGTTGGCAGCTAGGCGATCGCTGAGCTGGATGCGATAGCGTGAGAGCCACAGGCTTGGGTAGCGCAACAGTCGGTACAACCCATAGCCGATGAAGGACAAGAACACGAAGGGTAAGTTCACCACGGGAATCGCTAGGCGATCGCCCCAGACGGCGCATTTCCAATAGAGCAGGTAGGGCAATTGGATGATGACGGCCAACAGCGTCATCAAGGGGTTGGTGCGCTGCAGGATGTGAGCCATGTTGCTAGCGACGAGACTCGCGAGTTCTTCGTCTGCAAACTGATCTAGGGCTCCTTGGCTGATCACCAAATGATGGGTGTAGGGCAGATGTCCATAGGCTAAGGTGATGGGCGCTGTAGCGGGCAACCACAGCATGTGGGGACGCGGGCAGCGCTCTCGATTACACAATCGTTTGACCAAGCGCAGGGATTCTGGACTGGATTGTTCGAGCTGTTCGTTCGAGAGCGATCGCGCTCCGTAGTTCCAGCGCAGCATACCGGTCATGACCCAAGGAGCGATCGCCCACAGCAGCAGCACAATCGGCACCACCCACCAGAGAAAGCCTGTGGAGGGAAATCCATAGCGCTGTTGATAAAGAAGAGTTGTGACCAGATTACGGAGGGAATGGGCGATGATGACGATGCCTTGCAGCAGCCCCCGCAGAACTAAGACAAGGGCGATCGCAGTTAGCCCTTGAATCATCCAGGTTTCCACCCATTGCCCTTTATCGGGTAAGAGAGCGTTCCACTTTTGGGCTCGACCGCCGTTGCGCCAAGCGAAACCATGCTCCTCTGGGGGGCGATCGCTCTCTGGCGGCAGTTCAAGCTCGGCGGGATAGGCCGCGATCTCATCCGACGACCCAGACTCGGTGGGAAATGGGGGTGTTTGGGGCGCAGGAGAACTGGACGGTGCAGGTTCTACCTCGCTGATCTGACTGGGTTGAATCTGGGTGGAGGTGGATTGAATCTGGGTACCTCCCCCGGCGGGCCATTCCACCCGCTGGCGCTGGGTGGCGCTAGCTGGCGCAGCAAGAGGCATAAACCCGGTTGCATCCGGTACCTGAGGCGTAGGTGCTGGGGAGGCTGGTGGCGGATCGGGAGCCGGGGCAACCTCGGCTGGCGGGGGTGGCTGGGCAGCGCGGAGTTCGAGCTGACTGAGCGCCTGCTGGCTCCATTGCTTAATGCGTTCACTGGAATGCTGACAGAGGGGCTTACAGAGAGCGATCGCTAGTTTTAGATCACCGGTTTTTTCATAGGCCTTAATCAAGCCCATCTGCGCCTTGAGATGGGTGGCTTCATCCAGGGCACTTTGGCACACCGCTTCTAGGTGGGCGATCGCCTTCTTATAGTGACCTTGCTTGAGGGCGGCTAATCCCGTTTGCAGAGACGCTGTGGGCGGCGGCACGAGGTCATCATCGGCAGACTGAAAAAATTGATTGACCGGCGATCGGTCGGAGGCATCAGGGGAATGGGTCATGGCGGGTGCTCTATCGTCCAAGTCCGTTCACAGGCAAGCTGCACGGCCGAGTGGGAGTTGCTTTAGGATGCCCTGATCAGGGGTGATTGATAGCAGAGCGTAATGTTTATCCATGCAGACCAACCTGATGATGAGCGATCGCTGAACGTGATGGGGTAGACCTAGCCAAGGAGCCAATCCACTGGCTGTAGGGCTGAGGATCAAAAGGCGATGGCAGTCCCAGAGTCTTGCTGCCTGAGTCGATGAATTGGGCGAGAATCTAAGCCGGGACTCACGTCAGCTTCCAGGGAAGATGGGGAATGTTGAACGTTATCGTCGCCTTCAGCACCGCTCATTATAGCAATCTGGCTTCGTCCTACCATCCGAGGCGACAGGTGGCCTTTAAGGCGATGACGGCCAGCTTTCATCGACGGTATCGAGCACCTCATCGAGGTCTGCACCGCCCACATAATCAACCATACCGCTCCAGAAGGTGCCGGTGCCCACTGCCCCTGGCATCAGGTCAGATGCATCAAATCGCACAATCTCGGCATTGGCCAACATCTCAGCCTGCTGCTGAGTGACGGTATCTTGGTAGGCGGTTGGCGACACTTGCCGGTGCGGCGAGACATAGTTTTCGAGGCGCACCCAGGTTTCATGGGGAGTGGGGGTGAGCAAGTAGTCCATCACGGCCCGGGCGGCTGGGGTATCGTTCAACATGCCAAAGGCGGTACCGGCGACCAAAACCGGCTGCCCAATGGCTGGATCAATCTCTGGCAGCGGGAATATGGCGACATCATCGCCAACGACGACATCCGGGGGAAAAAACGTCGAGATGAAGTTGGTTTGACGATGCAGGTAGCAGCCTGGTGGGTCGTCAAACATGGGCAAGGGCGAATCGCCAAAGGGGGTGCTGAGGATGCCCACCGGGCCGCCCAGAACGTAGTCAGGATTGAGGGCGATCGCTCCAAATCGCTCAAAGGCATCGCGTACGGGGGGCGAATTAAAGGGAATCTCATGGGCCACCCACTGGTCGTAGACCTCGGGGCCCGCCGACCGCAGCAGGATATCTTCCACCCAGTCGGTGCCCACCCAGCCGCTGGCCGCCCCGCTCTCCATGCCCAAGCACCAAGGTACGTTGCCATCTGCGGCGATCGCTGCCGTGAGATCCATCATCTCGTCCCAGGTGGTGGGAATCTCGTAGCCCGCAGCGGCAAACACATCGGGGCGATACCACACCAGGCTTTTGACATCGGCCCTTGCCCATAGGCCATACACCTGTCCATCCACCCGTCCTAGCTCCAGCCAGTTGGGATCATAGGCGGCAGCTAGGGCATCGGCATCCAGGAACGGATCCAACGGCACTAGGGCCCCCTCGCGGGCCAGGTCAGCCATCAAGCCCGGCTGGGGAAAAAGGGCTAGATCGGGAGGATTGCCCCCCGCCACCTGCACCGGCAGCAGGGTAGCAAAGGAGGCATCGCCCACGTAGTTGACTTGGATGCCTGTGGCCTCGGTGAAGGGTTCAAACACCTGCTGGATCACCGTGGCACCGTCGCCGGTAATTGACCCTAGGATGGTCACGGTGTTGGGGTCTGGGGAGGATGGATTGGGATTGCAGGCCGTGAGCCCGATGATCGGTAGAGCGATCGCTCCCCTACCTACGGCCATCCATCGTTGCATCCATAGCTGCCGAATCATGCGCCCTCCTGGGTTCCATGCTCCAAATGCCCATCCCAACGCTTGATCGGGACGCATTGAATATCCAGCTGGTCTAACACCCGCGCCACGACAAAATCTACTAAATCGTTCACCGTTTGTGGGTTGTGGTACCAGGCGGGAATGGCCGGCACAATCTTCGCCCCCGCCTCTGCCAGGGTGGTGAGATTGCGCAGGTGAATCAGGCTGAAGGGGGTTTCCCGAGGCACGATCACCAACGGACGTCCTTCCTTGAGTTGCACATCCGCCGCCCGCTCTAGCAAGTCGGAACTGAGGCCCGTAGCGATTTTGGCCACCGTACTCATGCTGCAGGGCATGACAATCATCCCTTGGGTACGAAAGGAACCGCTGGCAATGTTGGCTCCCACATCGCCCCAGGGATGGCAATGGAGTTTACCGCCCGTTTCCACGCCAGCCTGCTGTCGCCAGAACTGCTCCTGCTGGGCGGATTCTAGGGGCATACGAATCGATTGTTCAGCCTGCCAGACCATATAAGTAGACTTGGAAGCGACCAGCTCGACAGCATAGTCAGCTTCCAGCAAAAACTTGATGGCCCGGATGGCATAGATGAGACCCGACGCCCCCGTGATGCCCAGAATCAGGGGGCGAGATAGTGGCGAATTAGATGAAGACACGCGATCGCTCAACGATAGACGATAAGCGGTGAGCCCGAGGGCAGATGGTCTGCCCTAAAACTCCCCTTAGCTATCGTAACGATCCTCTCCATCGCCGTCACCCACATCCAGGTCATCGGTCTGATCGATATCGTCCTCGTCTAGGTCATCCACGTCATCATCAAGGGCTTCACTACCGCCCCCTACCGCGACTAGGTCAATCTGCTGGCGATAATAATCCACACTCTTCACCTGCACTTCCACGCGATCGCCTAGACGATATTGGCGGCGGTTCTTACGCCCCACCAGCTTTTGCTGCCGAGAGCGATACTCGTACCAGTCATCTTTCAGGGAGCTGACATGCACCAGCCCTTCCACCAAGAGTTCTTCAATTTCCACAAAGAACCCGTAGGACTGCACGCCGGTAATCAAGCCGTGGAAAGTTTCGCCGGTATGCTGCTGCATAAACTCGGCTTTCTTCAGCCCTTCCAGATCCGCCTCAGCATCCTGAGATAGCTTTTCCTGCTCACTCAGGTACATGACGACGGAGGTGAAATGCTCCTCCAGCTCCGCGTGCATTTCTGGAGGAATCACGTTCCAGTTCACCTTGCCATGGCTGGAGCTATGGCGTAGGTCTACCCGATCCTTCGCGCGGGTGGAGCGGCGATCGCGCCCATGCTCAAACATGGTGTGCAGAACCCGATGCACCAGCAAATCTGGATAGCGGCGCATGGGAGAGGTGAAGTGGGTATAGCCCTGCTCAATGGCCAGACCAAAGTGGGGGCCAGGATGGGTGCTGTAGGTGGCAGGCCGCAGGGTAGACAGCAGGAGATAGGTCAACACCTTTTCGGCCTTGGAGTTGGCAAACTGCTGGGTGAGATGTTGATATTGGCGAGGATGCACCTCTTCTTCCTGATCCAAATCCGTTTCAATGCCCATATTGCTCACCAGCTTGAGCAATTCCTGCACCTCGTTAGGGTCAGGGGTGCGGTGAACGCGGTAGACGCCCGGCAACTGCAGCGCCTGGAGGTGTGATGCCACGGCTTGGTTGGCCAGCAGCATAAACTCAGTCACCAGCGATCGCGACGGCAGCAGCGATGAAACCACCATGGCTCCTAGAGCCCCTTCATCGTCATACTGAAACTTGGGCGAGAGGTATTCCCCGAGGTCGGAATGCATTTCATGGGGAATGATCTTTTCCGGTAGATTCAGCTCAAACGCTCCACGGGCATGGCGCTGGGTCTGCACCACTTGGCTGAGGGTAAAGAGTTGATCCAGCAGTTCAAACACCGACGCGTAGGGCTGCACTTCCTCTAGGCTGGGCAGCGGATAGGGAGAGGTTTCGTCGCTGGGGGGAGCATCGGTTTGGTTGCGATGGAGAATGGTTTCCACCTGCTGGTAGTCCAGTTGGTGATCCACCTGAATCAACGTGGGTTGAAGTTCAAACTCCACCAAGTTGCCATCGCCATCCATGGTAAGCAACACAGAGATAGCTAAGCGATCCTGACCTGGAGCCAGGGCACAGCACTGGTGCAGCTTTTCAGGCAGCATGGGCAACACCGTCTCTCCTAGATAGATGGAGGTACCGCGTCGCTGAGCTTCCACATCCAAGGGAGAGCCAAAGGGAATGTAGTGTGAAACATCGGCAATATGAACCCCCACCCGCCAGCAAAGATCATCACCTTTTTTCTTGGGAGGCAGGGCTTCTAGGGTCAACGCATCATCCACAACCATAGGATGATCTGGATTTTTAGACCCCACAATCGAAACCGTTGGCAGATGGCGTAGATCCATCCGCCCCTTCAGATCAGATTTCCGCAGCTTAGTGGGCAAGGCCTTAGCAGCTTGCAGTACGTCCTCGGAAAAGATCCGGGGCAGATCATACTTGCAGCAAACGATATCAATATCCGAAGCCGCTTCCGCATCACTACCCAAAATTTGCGCCACTCGGCCCAGAGGACGGTTTTGCCCCAGGGGGTAGCGGACAATGCCCACGTGAACCAGTTGATCCACAGCTTCTTCTAAGCGTTTGCCGTCTGGATCATCACGACCGGGCTGCAGCTCTAGTTCAAACAGCAAGCGATCGTCTAGGGGCACCGCTCGATATTCATCGCCCACCTTTTTGACGCGGGCTAACACCGAATTATTGGCCCGTTCCAGAATCAGCCGGACTTCTCCCTCAGGACTGCGCCGCCGACTGCCTTCCTTGGTGACTCGCACCAAGACGCGATCGCCATTCCAAGCTGTATTGAGCTGACTCTCGCGCACATAGATATCGTCTGCCCCCTCCGAATCTTGGATGGCAAAACAAAATCCCTTACTGGAGCATCGCAGCTTGCCCTCCACCACATCATTTTCTGAGACCCGGCGATAGCGCCCCCGATCCTTCGTCAGGATGCCGATGCGCTCTAGGGCATCTAGGGCAATTTGCAGCCTGCGCAGACTGGTATCGTCCTCACAGCTAAGTTTTTTCTCTAGTACCTTAGGTGCAACCAGTTTATCGTCAGAAAAGTTGGTGAGAAGCGTTGCGATCGTGAATTCCATGTGGCGGCTAATCCTTTGTCTGTATTGTTCTAAGCTCGTTCAGGGAGTAGTTGACCTCAACGATTCAGCGATGTAGCGGTGAATCTTGGCCCTAGTCTTGGCAATGGGCGAACCTCAGCAGATGTGAGCCATCGTAGACATCATGACAGCTTGCGATCGCTGAGAAGCGGAGTTGCATCAACTCCATACCCTGGAACTACCGCGCCGACTATCCCTTAGCCGTTGGCGTTGCTGGCTGAGAGGATAGCGAGTTGGCAGGTGTCATCTGGCGTCATCCTGAGCCGCCATCACGGGGGCAGCAAGCAGAGAGATTGATTCCATTGAAAACCAACATGGGCTGGTGCCAACCCAACTGAGCCATCGTTACCTGAAGGATTGACGCTGATCCACCGCATCATCTGAACCTCATGCTGTTCCTGAGTCAGTTGGGGTTTAGACATGGGCAAAGTTGCGTTCAGCACGACGACATGAACGACCCTCTCTGCAAAAGGCTTGCCCCTTAGCTAACGCTCGTCGTTGATCTGGATAGGCTGCTGATCGGGCGACAGACCTGTAAAGTTCTGCATGAATAGCACGATTAGCCTGCATCCAATTAGCTTGCGTCAAAGGGACAAGATTTCAGCCTGCGAAGACTGCTTGCGCCAACTACTTGGGCTGAGCGATCGCCGCTTTGATAGGGTGGAACCGTCAACCTAATGATTCCTCAAGCACGACAACCCAAAGATAGTCAATCATAACTTCATCGCCGGGAACCGTCTACTTATCGTTAAGTACATCATATTTATAATTTCTTCATGAACGGCACCCCTGTCAAATTCCGGGACTCCCGCTTGGGCAGATGGGGGTGAGGTAGAAGATCCTTTCCCTTGCCATTCTTAGGGATATGCCTTCTTAGGAAATCGGGTGCTGGCGTAGGGCCGGGATGAGGAATTGCGTCAGGGTAAAGGCATCGACCCCTCGGGTGGTGCGCTGGGCGGCGGCGAGGCAGCCTGCTTGAGCATGCCACCAAGCGGCGGTGGCGATCGCTCTCAAAACAGGCTCTGCCGCAGGCGCAGTTTGAGATAAAATCCCCCCGGCTAGGCCCGTCAACACGTCACCGCTGCCCCCTCGGGCTAGGGCTGGAGTACTTTCAGGATTGATCCATACCTGTTGATCGCTGGCGATCGCCACCCTGGCCCCCTTGAGGAGGACGATGGCTCCGCTGTCCTGGGCCGCTTGCCGCACCACCGAGAGGCGATCGCTCATCTGATCCGTCAGGTGGGGAAAGAGGCGCTTAAACTCACCGGGATGGGGCGTGAGAATGGTGGGTTGCGATCGCGATCGCAGGCTAGAGACCAGCTTTAGCTCGGCCAGACCATTCAGCCCATCGGCATCGAGCAACAAGGGACAGGGAGCCGCTAGGATCGTTTCAAGCACCGCTTGGGCACCTCGGCTTAATCCTGGGCCACAGGCAATGGCATCGTAGCGGCGCAGATCCAGGTTAGAGGGTAGGTGAGCGATCGCCCCCGTATCGTCCTCAGGGCAGGGAATCACCAAGGCTTCCGGTACTTGGTTGACGATCAAGACCCGCAGGGAGGCCGGAACCGCGATCGATACCATACCCGCCCCGCTGGCCCTGGCTCCCAGAGCGGTTAACAGAGCTGCCCCTGGATAGGTTTGCGAGCCGGCCACCAGAAGCACATGCCCCTGTTCATATTTGTGAGTGGTGATCACCGGAGCAGGCAGGGCAGCGATCGCGGTTGCCACAGTAACGCGTCGCAAAGAGGGTGCTGATCCCACCACGGCCTGGATATCAGCCTGGGGCAGGTCAAAATCCAGCCACTCCACCTGACCCAGATAGTTCAGCGCCCCATCTTGCAGACAGGCCGCCTTCCAGAGACCTAAACAAAGGGTATGGGTGGCGCGCAGGGCCGTACCCAGAACAGCGCCGGTGTCGGTATGCAGGCCCGAGGGTAGGTCGATGCTGACCACGGGCTTTTTCCAGGTATTGATCTGGTCAACCAGGGTGGCGATCGCTCCCTCTAGGGGACGGGTGAGCCCAAAGCCAAACAGGCCATCAATGAGCACATGGCAAGCCTGGAGATCCTCGAAGCGATCGCTGCCTGGAATCCCCAGCGCCTCAGCATAGCGGCGATGGGCCGCGGTCAAGTCTTTGCAGCGGGAAAAGGGGCAGTGTAGCAGTACCGTGTAGCCGCGCAGCCACAGCTCCCGCGCCACCACCAACGCATCCCCGCCATTGTGCCCTGGGCCGACCAAGACGCCCACCCGTCGTCCTTCGCCTAGGGGATAGAGCGCCTGAATCCGTTGGGCAATCAGACCGGCAACCTTCTCCATCAGCGCCGCCACGGGCATCCCGGCATCAAACAGCCGGGTTTCAATAGCGGCCATCTGATCGGCGGTCACCACCACCGATTGCACCCAAGAGCGATCGCTCCTAGTTTCCTTGGAGGGATAAGTCATGGGTGTTTCCTCACGGCAACAAGGGGAATATGGGGATCGAAGCTCTGAGACTAGATCGACAGCAGCTACCGCCGATAATAGACCCTCGCATCCATTCCAAAGTCTCGGAAATATCGACTCCAGCGAGACGCGGCACTGCGACCCACATAGGGACCGACGAGAACATGGGGCCCGAGGGGAGAGGTGCGCTCATCCACCACATCGGCAATGCCAATGCCGCTACCCAAACGAATCACCTGGTTAGCGATCGATTCCACCTCACCCGATCGCCCTGGAATAACCACGTAGTAGGAACTACCTACAACAGCGGTAGTTTGCGCCTGAGCAACCGTCTGCGGAGCAGCGGGGCGACCAAATTCGACTTCGCGGGGGGTGATCGTGGCTGGCAGCATCTCGGGTTCACCCACGGGCGATCGCCCGGTCGCCACACTCACCATTTGGGTGGGCGGGCTGACCGCAATCGTTGCAGGCGGGGCAGCATTGGCCGGACTCACCGCCGCAGTGGGTACAGCAACCACCTCGGCACCAATACCTTGGGCGACTAAGCTTTCGGCCTGCCGTTGGGCAACGAGGACGTTATCGAAGACCCCAGCTTGGATCATCTGCTGCCCTTGAAAGGTTTGTAGCTCCGCAGCAGAGTCAATCCGGCGCACTTGGTCGAGCAATAGTGGACTATCGCCATTGATCAGCACGACATAGCGATTATCTAGAGCGCTGGGCTGGGCTGGAGCGGTCTGCCGAGGCGTGGTGGGCACCGAAACGGTGGGAGCGCTAGGGGCTGGAGCGGCAACCGGCGGCGGCGGCGGCAGTCCATCCACAACCTGCTGGGCGATGTAGTAGGGATCGGATGCGTTGGTATACCGCTCTCCGTCCTCTAAGGGAAGAGCGATCGCACTGAATCCCCAGCTCGCCATACAGCCCAGCACCGTGACTCCCCAGCCTAAAGACCATCGCCTAGACCTTGGGACAGTGGTGATGCGAACGGGGACGTCGCTTTCCGGCATTGACCGACATAATCCATAACCCATCGCGCAATTGCTCCCTTGCACTGATGACATCAAGCATTGATCCTACGCTACCGGCTAGGGCGCGATCGCTCAACCTAACGTAGAAATTTGCAGCAAGTCTAGCATGGCATTTCCCAGATAGGACGCGCCTTCCCATGGGATTTTTGAGGGATTCTCTGGAGGGGCGATCGAACCGCGTCCTGAATGCTAGCCTAGTAACAGGATGTAACAATCCTAACGAGGCTGGGCCCTTTATTGGATCGCCCTCCTCACTTCCCCTCACCGCAATCCACAGGATTTATGAAGAAGGTTGTCGTTGGGCTTTCAGGCGGCGTCGATAGTTCCGTGGCGGCCGCCACCCTGCACCATCAAGGCTATACCGTAGAAGGCTTAACGCTCTGGCTGATGAAAGGCAAGGGGCAATGTTGCTCGGAAGGAATGGTCGATGCAGCTCAGCTCTGTGAACAGTTGGGCATTCCTTACCACGTGGTAGACAGCCGCGAGGTCTTTCAGGCTGAAATCATTGATTACTTAGTCAAAGGCTATGGAGCCGGTGTGACGCCGCTGCCCTGTTCCCAGTGCAATAAGGCGGTGAAGTTTGGGCCGATGCTGCGCTATGCGCGAGAAACCCTAGGCATCGACACCATTGCCACCGGGCACTACGCCCGGATTGTTCATGATGCCGAGAGCGATCGCTACCAACTGCACCGCGCGGTCGATCTAACCAAAGATCAATCCTACTTTCTCTATGACCTGCCCCAAGCCGTACTTGCTGCCACCCAGTTTCCCCTCGGCGACCAAACCAAGGTAGAAACTCGGCGCATGGCGGCCCAGCTCGGGCTCCATACGGCGGAGAAACCCGAAAGCCAAGATCTCTGCTTGATTGAAGCCCATGGCTCCATGCAAACCTTCCTCGATCGCTACCTAGCGCCCACGGAAGGTGACATCGTCGATCAATCCGGTACGGTGTTAGGAAAACATACCGGCATTCACCACTACACCATCGGGCAGCGCAAAGGTCTAGGCATTGCCGCCGCCCAACCCCTCTATGTCATCGACATTGATGCGGGGCGCAATCAAGTCATTGTGGGCGATCGCGACAGTACCCATCAACGGGAATGCACGGTGCAGCAGGTGAATTGGGTGTCGATCGCCCCGCCCAGCGCGCCCCTGCGGGCCATGGTGCAAATTCGCTATCGATCGGCAGCGGTGCCGGCCACAGTCATGCCTATTCTGGGTGAAGGTGAGAGCGATCGCGTGCGGATTGTCTTTGACGAGCCGCAGTTTAGCATCACCCCCGGACAGGCCGCAGTTTGGTACGATGATGCCAGCAACTGCATCCTGTTAGGGGGCGGCATTATTGAACCATCCAAGGACTCCCCAAACACAGTATTCTAAATAGTGAAGAAAGTCTTAAGCCGCCAACTCCAGTCCTAGGGTTGCGCCAGCCTGGGCTAGAGCACGGTTGGGTCTAGTCGTGCCGGATATCTACCGGATCGTTCTAGGGTGATCTAGGGTGATGGAATCTAGGGTGATGGAGCAGTTGGGATGTAGAAAAAACCCGACCCAGGGCACAATTCTTCCCAGCTCGACATCAACTAATGCAGGCTGCCTCTCTAAACGTGACCAACCCTTGACTAACGTCGTTCATTAACCAGAAAGAGGAAAGATCTTGAAGCATTATCCAGATGGCATTCCCCCCCATGGTGGGGTTCTGATCAATCGCATTGCCACCCCGGAACAACGTCAATCATTCTTAGCTCAAGCGGATGCTCTACCCCGCGTGACGCTCGACGAACGGGCTACGTCAGACCTAGTCATGATTGCGATTGGAGGGTTCAGCCCGCTGGATGGCTTTATGAACCAAGCGGACTATCTCTCGGTGGTCGTGGATATGCACCTAGCCTCGGGGCTTCCTTGGGCTGTGCCGGTGACCCTCTCCGTCAGCGAAGACGTGGCAGCGCCGCTCTCCGAAGGCAGCACGATTCGCCTAGATGACGCCAGCGGTCGCTTTATCGGCGTGATGGAACTCACCGAGAAGTATCACTACGATAAACAAAAAGAGGCCATCAACGTCTATCGCACCGACGAAGATAAGCATCCCGGTGTGAAGGTTGTCTATGACCAAGGCGATGTGAATCTAGCTGGGCCGGTTTGGTTGCTCGAACGGGAAGCCCATCCCCAGTTTCCTGACTACCAAATCGATCCCGCCGAATCCCGCCGTCTATTTAAAGAGCGGGGCTGGTCAACGGTGGTAGGTTTCCAAACCCGTAACCCCATTCACCGGGCCCATGAGTACATTCAAAAATGTGCCCTGGAAACCGTTGATGGTCTGTTTTTACATCCCCTCGTGGGCGCAACCAAAAGTGACGACATTCCCGCCGATGTGCGAATGCGCTGCTACGAAATTATGATGGAACACTACTTCCCCACCGACCGGGTGATTCTGGCCATCAACCCCTCTGCCATGCGCTATGCTGGGCCACGAGAAGCCATCTTCCACGCTCTCATTCGTAAGAATTATGGCTGCACGCACTTTATTGTGGGTCGCGACCATGCGGGAGTGGGTGACTATTACGGCACCTATGATGCGCAACACATTTTTGATGAGTTTGATCCCGATGCCTTGGGTATTGTTCCCATGAAGTTTGAGCACGCCTTTTACTGCACCCGCACTCAGTCGATGGCAACGACCAAGACGAGTCCAAGTGCGCCCGATGAGCGGGTTCACCTCTCGGGTACAAAAGTGCGTCAACTGCTGCGCAGCGGAGAACTGCCGCCGCCAGAGTTTTCCCGTCCTGAGGTGGCTGCAGAGCTAGCTCGGGCTATGAAGGTCACCGTGGAGGCGTAGGAATAGTCGGTGAGGGTAAGGCGACGCACATTTCTCCAGACTTCAGTCGCCCTGACAGCCTACGGGCTTAGTCAGGCAGGACTATCGTGGATAGCCGATCGCTCCCACGTCGCTCTTGCCCAGCCGACGCGGCGAAAGCTGGCCCTGCTCGTGGGTATCAACGCCTATCCCGATCGCGCCTGTGATTCTGAAACAGACTGCTGGGCAGGACGAGGCAGTGGCATACCCCTGCAGGGCTGCTTAACCGATGTAGAGCTGCAGCGGGAACTGTTGCGATATCGGTTTGGCTTTAGCGATCGCGACATTGTCACCTTGGTCAATGACCAGGCAACCCGAGAAGGGATTGAAACAGCATTTTTATCCCACTTGGTGGAGCAAGCTCGGCCGGGGGATGTGGTGGTGTTTCACTTTAGTGGGTTGGGTAGCCGTCTGCAGACCATCGGCAGCGATCGCCCTCTACGTTCCTTGGTGCCGGTAGACGGACTGCTGCCCACGCCAGAACATCCGGTCATTAACGATATAGGTCTAGACACCCTGGGGCTGTTGTTGCAGTCCCTGAAGACCGATCAGGTGGTGACAGTGCTAGACACCAGCTACACCACGCCCGCCTCAATTTTGCAGGGTACTCTACGGGTGCGATCGCGCCCCAATGCCCCCAGCGGTCAGATCAGCGACGAAGAACAGGCCCTCCAAGAACGGCTGCTCAGCCAGTTAAAAGTATCCCGAGAACAGCTTGCAGCCCAGGTGAGTCGGCTACAGTTTCCCGGCATGGTGATATCCGCCGCCGCGGATCAGCAACCGGCTGCAGAAGGGCAATGGAATGGCTTTAGCGCTGGGCTATTGACCTACGCTCTCACCCAACAACTTTGGTCTGCCACCCCAGCCACCACCCTGCGCAATAGCCTCAGTCGGGCGTCCGGCACCATTGAGCAGGTGGTGGGTGGCCGTCAACAGCCCATGCTCACCGGCAGCCGCAGCACAGATCAAAAACTCTTGCCCTATTATCTGCCCTCGATTCTCACCCAAGGTGCCGATGGCATCATTCAGACAGCAGGCAATGACGGCAAAGGCATTCAGGTGCTGCTGGCGGGCGTACCGGCCCAGGTTCTAGAGCAATATGGCCCCGATACGGTGCTGACTGTAGATGCACCCATGAGTGGTGATACCGGCGATCGCCCCCCAGCCACCATTCTGCTACGAGTGCGATCGCGGGATGGTCTGCGGGCCACGGCTCGTCTGTGTTGCAATAGCCCGGCTTCCGTTGTGCTGACACCAGGGCAACCGGTTTATGAATCGATCCGAGTGATTCCTCGGCAGGTGGGGCTCACCGTGGCCATCGATCCATCCTTAGAGCGGGTGGAGCGGGTGGATGCCACTAGCGCCTTTTCCACCCTTGCCAGTATTTCCTCTGTCGTTTCCGGTGGGCAGCCCGCGGACTGTCTCTTTGGTAAAACCCAGCCCTTGACGCAGGCGATCGCTGCATCATTACCCAGCGATCGCCCCTCTACCGATGATGTGGTGACTCAGGTTGATGTGATGCCGGCGGGGCCGGAGCTATTGCCGAGTAAAACAAGCTATGGGCTGTTCTATCTTGGCAAGACCGCCATTCCCAATACCACAGCAGAAGATGACGAAGCGGTGAAAACAGCCGTCACACGCCTGACGCCTAGGCTGCGCACGCTGTTGGGCACGAAGCTCGTGCGGCTCACCGAAAGCGGCGGTTCATCGCGGCTGGGCGTGCGTGCAACCCTAGAGTTGGTGACCCCCCAAGAGCGGATTGTGGCCCAGCAAGAAACTGGCCGCGCCCCTTGGACACCTCCAGAAGGTCGGCTGGCTGCCCTCTTAGTCAGCAGCGAGTTGCCCGAACTGCCCATGGGTGGACGGATCCAATATCGCCTCTATAACTACAGCGATCGCCCCGTCTACTTTATTCTGTTTGGCTTAGACAGCAACAGTAATGCGATCGCCCTCTATCCTGCCGATCCCAATGCCGCCAGCCTAGGCAATGTCGCCATTCAACCGGGCGAAATTCTGACGATTCCTAGCCCATCCACCACCTCAGAATGGATTGTTCGAGGAGCGATCGCGCCTGCAGAAACTCACCTCATCTTTAGTCGTAGTCCCTTCGCCAAAACGACGGCTGTACTCAATGCTTCCATGCCCTCTCGCAACAGTGCCAGTCGGGTCAGCGTTGTTCACAATCCCCTAGAAGTAGCCCGAGCCATCTTAGATGACCTGCATCATGCTACCAAAGCAGCCAGCGATCGCCCCCTAGAGTTTTCGCCAGACGCCTATGCGCTGAACGTTAACGACTGGGCAACCCTCAGCTTTATGTACCGGATCACCGAAGAGCCCACAGCCTAGGTGATCAACAACCCAGCCGTCGCGCCCTGAGCCATCGTGCCCTGAGCGAAGTCGAAGGGCACGATATTCAGAGAATGCTGGTATCCCACGACAGGGTTGATTTCCGCCGCAGATTACTAACTCCAATCGTCTTGTCGATTACTACGGCCTCGATAGATGGTTCCTAGGGTATGGATTTGGCGCGTTCTCTCAAATAAAGCCTCCTCCGTGAGCTTCCATCGGTTCATCACCTTTTCCAGATCTGCCTGAATATCCCGCGCCCCTGGAAAGCCCTGGTAGCGAATCCGCAGCCGGGCCAACTCCACTAAGTTGAGGTCGGTGGGCTCACCTTGAATGAGCGTCATCACCGTTTCGCGATCGCGTTTCCATAGAGGATGCTGCTGCTCGTTAGATCGATCCTGATCATTGGCCATGGTCGCATGTCCCCACTTCTCATTTCCCCACTATTGACCTGCACTTGCCACAGCTTACTGGACAAGTTTCATCAGCGCTTCTTGAATATTGGCAGGCAGCCGGCGCATAATTTTGCCCTTGTCGCGATCGACTGGCACCAGAACAACCTGGGCTGAAACATAGGTTTCCTGCCGATCGAGAGACTGAATTTTATAGTCCCAGGTCATACGCACCCCTGCCATATCCCGCATCTGGGCGCACACGAGGGCGGATTCACCCATGCGTAGGGAACGGTGGTAGCGAATGCTGAGATCGACCACGGGTAAGTCACAGCCGAGCTCCACTAAATCGGCAAAGCTCACCCCCAACTGGCGCAAATAGTCTACCCGTGCCTCTTCCATCCAGGCAAGATAGGTGCCATGCCAGACAGCCCCTGAATAGTCCGTATGGTTGGGGTAGGCATGGACGCCATATTCAAACCAGCGATCGCTCGTGATGTGAGTATTGGCTTGAAGGGTACCGTAGGGCTTGATTTCAGACGACATGAACGTTTATGGATCAACCTATTAAAACACCAGTCAAACCATGCAAGTCTGACCATGAACGACCACAATTCTTATGCAACCCATGCCGAGGTGTCAATGGTATTGCAAGGTTATTGCAAGGTTATTGCAGGTTTTTGCGCTGTGCCGATGACGGGTGATGACGATGAATCTGCTGGTATCCGTGGACTAGATATCTTCAGCCCAGAATGTGGACTCTGTCCTAGGGTATGACGTTTCCCAACGGCTGGTTGGCTAAAAAAGATGTCATTCCCGAGGGGAGAACAATCGAGACGGTATGATCTTAGTTGGCTTTGTGCAAGCTTGCCAACGTCATCCCCCTGCTGTTCAACTGTGCTAGCTGGCTTAACAGAACTGTTTTGTAAATCCTATGATTCATTGACCTTGAATCAGTCTTGATATCTTAACCAAAGGAGGAACCATGATAGAAAAAATCCTACTTGCAGATTCCGGTACCGGCCAAGCAGAGGCCATGCTCAAATCCTTGATGGATCTGCCCATCATTCAAAAAGCCTCTGTGACGGTTCTCCACGTTGTCTCATCCCAGGTCACGGCCGAGGGCATGACGGCGAAATGGGAAGAGGGCGGCAAAGTATTGGCACGCTCCATCCAGTCGCTGCAACTGGATCCTGACAAAACGACGGCTATGCTGCGCGAGGGCGATCCTAAGGATATCGTCTGTCGGGTTGCCGATGAGATCGATGCTGATTTAATCATCATGGGCTCTCGGGGACTGAAGCGCCTTCAGTCTATTCTGGAAAACTCTGTGAGCCAATACGTCTTCCAGCTTGCGGGTCGTCCCATGCTGTTGGTCAAAGACGATATCTATGTGAAGCGCATCAAAACCATCTTGGTGGCTGTGGATAAATCCGCGGCTGCTCAGGAATGTTTGGATGTGGCGATCGCTCTCCTGCGGGATGTGACCGGCGGGCAGTTGATTTTGGTACATGCCAACCCCGACTTGACCTCTAAGCTAGATGAGCAGCTCTCAACTCGGGGCGAACAGGATCCGGTGCTAGCACCAGCGATCGCTAAGGCTAAGCAGTATGGCATCAAATATCGCTGTGAAGCACCAGAAGGTAAGCCAGGTCTACGGATTTGCCAATTGGCAGAATCGTTGAATGCTGACTTGCTGATGCTGGGCTCCCCCGATCGCCGCCCATCGATCGCCAAGGGACTTCCGGATCTCGATCGCCTCTTGGGTCAGTCCTTGTCCGACTACGTGCGTGTCTATGCCAACTGTCCAGTCATGTTGGTGCGCCACCCCAGCGCCTAGGTATCCCATACCCAGCGATTCCGCCACGATTCTCTTGAGCAAAGGGAGAAGAGGCATCCTCTGGTATGTTCATCCATGGCGGAGCACAGTGATCTAGTGATCTATTTAGATTGGTGATCTATAAAATCCAGTAATTGATCAGATCCTGTGACCTCACGGCTTCCCCAACATCCCTTGCAAGGGGGATGTTGGGGATAAGGAGACTCTAAAAGAGAACAATATCGCTATGACTGAGCTGAGCATTGTTCGACAACCGGGCCACCAAAACGCGATCGCCCCGACCACTGCCGTCGGCATCAAAAAAGAGTTGCCCCGTGCTGCGGTTATAGAGGAAGCGATCGCTCTCGTTTCTGGCAACGCTGCCTAGACGAAACTGCTCGGGGTCGAGGACACCACGGGATGAGTTTTGCAGTCGGAAGCCCGATCGCGAGATATAGATCTGATCGACATCGTCGTCGAAGTCGGTGATGGTGTCGGCTCTGTGATTGATATTGGTGAGGTAGAAGCGATCGCGATCTGCGCCACCGGTAAGCGTATTTCGGCCTGCCCCGCCGATGAGAATATCGTCCCCGTCCCCGCCGATCAAAACATTATTACCGATGCTGCCCTCCAGGCGATCGTTGCCATTACCGCCCTCTAGGCGATCGTTGCCGCCGCCGCCGATTAAAACATCGTCCCCAGCTCCACCCTGCAATAGATCATCGCCAATGTTGCCAAGGAGGCGATCGCTGCCGCCGCCGCCGCGCAGGATGTCGTTGCCCCCTCCCCCAAGGAGAAGGTTGTCGCCTAGGTTGCCGATCATCTGATTGTCTAAGGTATTACCACTGCCGTTGAGAGCAGCGCGTCCTCCCAAGAGCGTCAAATTTTCTTGGTGATTGCCGAGCCTCCAACTGACCAAGGCTTTGACAAGGTCAGTACCCTGTCCAGCTTGTTCAACAACAACATCACCGCGACTGCGCACAATATAAATATCATTGCCAGAACCACCAATCAGGCGGTTTCGCCCAGTGCCGCCATCCAACACATCATTGCCGCCCCGACTGCGCAGAGTATCGTTGCCGCCACCCCCGCGTAGCAGGTTGCGATCGCTGTTGCCGTTAATGACGTTGTCTAGATCGTTGCCAAAGCCCCGAATCTGTCCACCCTCGTCCAATAAGGTTACATTCTCGACATTGGGAGAGAGGCTCTGGAGGTCAATCGAAATGCTAGCTAGAACCAAGTCGATGCCTTCATCAGGCTCTTCTTCGACCGTGTCATCGACGTTGTCCAGCACATAAACATCATTACCAGGGCCACCGACCATGCGATCGACACCGGGGCCGCCATCTAGGTAGTCATTGCCCTCGCCACCAAAAAGGCTATCGTTGCCGCGACCTCCGAGGAGCTGATCGTTGCCGAGGGTTCCCAACAGCAGGTCATCTCCATCATTGCCAGAGAGTTGATCGTTGCCGCTGCCGCCTAGTAAAACGTCGTTGCCGTTGCCGCCTTCCAGGGTATCGTTGCCTTCGCCACCATCTAGGGTGTCGTTGCCCTCGCCACCTAAGAGGCGATCGTCACCGGCACCTCCATACAGCGTATCGTTGCCATCCTCACCGAAGATAGCGTCACCCCCGCCCAACCCGAAGATAACGTCATCTAGGGGAGTGCCTGTCAGAATCTCACCATTCTCTGTGCCGATAAACTCTGCCACAACTCACGACCTTCCTGAGAATTCAGTATGGTTAAGTACATTGAAGACCTGACTGGCGATCGCCCTCATCTGTCATAGATAACGGCCGCTCAATCATGGCTAAGCCATCTCCACGGCTTAGGAACGAAGTCTAGATCAGAACTGACGCAGTTGGACGATATTCATTTGAAGATATTGTGTGGAATGATCGTGCAGTCTTGCGTCAGTTCTGTAGATGCTGCTGATGATTTATCTATACGAGCTTGCAATGCGAGCTTAATGTGCCCAAACGGCTTCCCATTGCTAACACAGGGCAAGAACTTAGGATAGTTTGGATCTCCCTCGATTAATCCCCAGAACGACGTAGGCGTTGGCTAATCCGGCCAACCACCATGTCAAATTCCGGGATGCCCAATCGACTGGCGATCGCCCCAAATCCCGCCAAACCAATCGATCCAGCAATACAAAGCTGTAGGACTTGAATGAAAAATCCTTCCGTACCCAGCAGCTCTTCTAATCCCCACCGGCTTCCCCAACAGAGCCCCGCTGCAACGGTACTGGCTCCCACCAGTCCTAAAAAGGGCAGACTCCAGGTTCGCCAAGGTAGACCATCCAAGCGGCGATCCAGCAGCCACAAAAACATCACCATAGAGACGAGGTTGACCCCCACGGTGGCTAGCACGAGTCCTGGGGCACCAAAGGCTTGGATCAGCCAGTAGTCGAGCAGGGCATTCAGAAAAATGTTGAAAATACTCACCCGAAAGGGCGTGTCGCCATCACCAAGGGCATAGAACACCCGCACTAAGACATCTCGCCCTAGGTAAACAAACATGCCGAGACCGTAGGCGATCAGGACGGACGTCACCAACCGGGAGGCGCTTTGGTCAAAGGCGTAGCGTTCATAGACCACCCGCACAATGGGAAAGGCTAGGGTCATCATCAGAGCGCTCAGGGGCAGCATGGTGACGGCGGTGAGCATCATGCCTTGGCCAATGCGCTGCTTAAATTCCGTGCGGCTTTCGATGCCGGATAGCCGGGACAGGATGGGTAAAAAGGGCACCAAAATTACGTTGGAAATGATGCCGAGGGGCGTTTGCACCAGCAAGTTGGCATAGCCCAAAGCGGCAGCGGCTTGGGGTAGATAGGAGGCAAAGAAAAGATCAGTGTAGACATTGATCTGCATCATGCCAGAGGAAAAGGTGGCCGGCATGAGGATGCGGACGATGTCTTGGACGCCAGGACGACGAATATTGAAGCGTAGCCGCAGCCGCCCTAGGCCCGATCGCCATTGGGCCGGCACCTGCACTAGCCACTGCAGCACAGCCCCCGCCAAGGTTCCCCAGGCTAAAACCATGCCCCCGAGTACGGCATTCTCAGGATCGGTGACGGCGCTACCCAGGTGGAGCACCAGTAATCCTAACCCACCCAGGAGGGCCACGCTGGAAAAGATGGGGCTGATGGAAGGCAGCCAATATTGATCGGCGGCGTTGAGGGTGCCAAAGCCAATGCCAATCAGACCCGCAAGCAGGGCCATGGGAGCCATAATCCGCAGTTGCTGGATGGCGATCGCTCGAATCTCTAACCCTTCAGGCGACTGATTCAGCCCCGGAGCCACCAGGTCAATCAACGGAGCAGCCCAAATAATCAGCCCGATCGTGACCAGCAGCAACACACCACCGATCAATGTCGTGATGGTTTCCACCAGGGGAGCAATGTCTTCGTCTTCAGACCGGCGTTTGGCCAAAACACTGACGATGGCGCTATGAAATGGGCCATTGATGCCCCCCAGCAGCACGAGCAAAAAGCCAGGGATAACGTAGGCAAAGTTGTAGGCATCAACGGCTGCCCCCACCCCAAATGCAGCAGCGATCGCCTGTTGACGAAACAGGCCAAAGATCTTACTAATCAGCGTGGCAGCCGCCACAATGCCAGCAATCCTGGCAAATGAACGTGTTGGTTTCTTCGAATCAGCCACAGGAATATCGACAATGTGCCACCGCCAAGCCTAGCATCAACGGAGCAATGCCAGTGAAATCCTAGACCTGCGGCTCTCAGCTCCAGGCTGCTGAAGCAGATGCAACCATGAGTCAGCTTGATGTCTTGCTGCCTTGATCTAGAAAATGACATCTGGTATTGGAGTTGATGATTTTGCCGGGGAGAATTGCTGCAAATCTCGTCTTTTTCCCGTCGTCTGAAGTTGGACACTGTAGACTAGGGATATAGCACACCCTCTGGATGTCAAGTTTTCATGACTTCAGCATCTCCTCACCCGCAGAGTATCTCTATCCGCCCCTTGCAAGGTCGAGATTTCGACGCCCTTGAGCATCTTGCTTCGAAGGAATTGGCGGCCGAGCATTCCTACCATCCCACTGGGCCCCATCCCACCATGGAGCAAATGCGGCCTTGGTACGGGGTGCTGAAATGTCTAAGTTGGGTGCCCAATCCTCTCCAACACATGCTCTGCGCCTTTGTGGCAGAACATGCTGGGCAGCCCCACGGCATGATTCGGGTCTCGCCCGTCAACCGGACGCGCAGCACCTGGCGGGTGGAGCAAATTGCGGCGGAGTCTACCTTGGTAGATGGGCAGGTGAAGCTCTTGGCTACGGATGTGGCATCCCAACTCCTGCGCTATTGCCTGCAAAATATCTGGGAAGCGCGTACCTGGATGATTGAGGTAGACGTGAATGATAGTGCGGCTTTGGGCGTCTATCGACAGACGGGGTTCCAGCCCTTGGCGCAGATGGCCTACTGGGCGATCGCTCCTGATCTATTGACAACCTTGGCCCAGCGGGAGCCCGATCTCCCCAATCTGCTGCCGGTGAGCAACGCGGATGCCTTTTTGCTGCATCAGCTCGACACGGTGGCCATGCCGCCGCTTGTCCGCCAAGTCTTTGATCGCCAACCGCCAGACTTTAAGTCCGGTGTGTTCCAAACCTTAGTCAACGGTGTCCAGCATTGGGTGCGGCGGGTAGACAGCGTGAGTGGCTACGTATTTGAGCCCCAGCGCAAGGCAGCGATCGGCTATTTCAACCTACAGCTTTGTCGTGATGGGCGCTGTCCCCACGTCGCCGAGTTGACCGTGCATCCAGCCTACACCTGGCTCTACCCAGAACTGCTCGCCCAAATGGCCCGCATGACCCAAGACTGTCCACCCCAGCAGCTTTGCCTAGCCTCGGCTGACTATCAGTCTGAGCGGGAAGAATATCTAGCCCAGATTGGGGCAGAGCGCACCCAGCACACCTTGCTAATGTCGCGGTCGGTGTGGCATAAACTGCGGGAAACGCGGCCGGTGTCCTTCGAATACTTGCCGCTGCCCGAGGTACTGCAGGGTCTGCAGCCGGCCCGCAAACCGGTGCCCAGCCGATTTTCTATGTTTGGTCGAACGGCAGCCAACCCAATGCCTGCCGCCCATCCCATCCCCCCCGTCTCCGGAACGGTGCGGGATGATCATGGTGATTCGGCCCCCGCTTCCCCCGAAGCGTCGAGCACCGATGGGAAAAGTAGCGATCGCCGCCTGCCTTTCTTGAACCACGATTCCATGGAAGGATCCCAGGGATAGGTGAAGCAGCGCATTTCAGCACTAGGTCTGGATGTCGGCCGGCGGCGCATTGGTGTCGCGGGTTGTGACGGTACAGGTTTAATTGCCACTGGCCTGTTCACCATCGAGCGACAATCGTTTCAGCAGGTGGTCGAGCAACTGCAGGCGATCGCCCGTGAGCGCCAGGTGCAGGTCTTAGTCATTGGCTTGCCCTACTGCATGGATGGGCATCTGGGGCAGCAGGCTAGGCAGGTACAAAAATTTGTCCATCGCATCACGCCTCTGTTGAACCTCCCAGTCGTCTATGTCGATGAACGGCTGACCTCGGTGCAGGCAGAAGAATTGATCGAGGCAGAACGACGCGTGTCCCACGATAAAGGGCTGATTGATCGCAAGGCCGCCGCCCTGATTCTGCAACGCTGGCTAGATGAAGGGGCCCAGCGACCCGACCTCATGGAGAGCGATCGCGTAACCCCATAGCCTGTCTGCATCTCCTAGGTTGTTGCTGGGAGCATCCCAGTTTCGCACGTTGCCCCTTATCCCCTACCCCCTTCTCCCTTTTTTGGGAAGCCGGGCTCAACGTACCGCCCGACGTGGGAGAGGTGGTGTAGGGTAAGGGCTAAAAACGTGGGATGTACCCTTGTGGATCTTGGGTCTACGATAAATTTATCCGCACAGGTCTAGATGCATGGCATCGTGCTACGATACTGTGTGCCATGTATCTGTGTTGTTCAACACGGATGGCTGGTCAAGCGAAAGCACACTGGACTTTCCATCGACGGGCTGCCAGGATTACATCGAATCGGGGAACTTTTGGGATGAATGACGACGACTTAGATCTGAATGTAGAGACCATTCACCTCGCTGACGAAGACGGGCGTTTACTCCTGTGTTCGGTCGAAAAGTCAGCGGATATTGAGGGCACCAAATACCTCCTCTTACTTCCTGTCCATGCGCCGATTGAAATTTTCGCTTGGGAAGAAGGCGACGAAGAAGATGAAGAAGTGCTGGTCGATATTGACGATGAGGAAGTCGTCGATGTGTTTGACACAGCTCGGGCTGTTTTAGCAGAGCAGAATTTGATGCTCACCCATACAGCTTTTACCCTAACCGCTGAGGGAGATCTGCCTGATCCTGTCGATGACGACATCATTACCCTCAACATTGGTGAGGATGAAGAAGCCAATGAAACCGAGCAGTTTCAAATGTTGGCAACCTTTTTCTATGAAGAGCAAGAATATGTGCTCTGTACCCCTCTAGAGCCGCTTCTCTTTTTCGCCCGCGTCAACGGTCAGCAGACTCCCGAACTGTTATCGCCCGAGGAATTTCAGACCGTACGCCCACAACTAGAAGATCTGCTGTTTGAGGATATCGATTAGTAGACTGGAGATCCCTGCTCTAGGGCGCGGCAGGCTCTAAGCAGGGGATTCATCCGTTGGGGGCACGCGGCGGCAGGGCTGCATGGATTAGGATTTGCATGTTCTTTGATCGACGCATTCATACGTGCTGTGCAACGCATTACCCGAACGTTATTTTATATCCTCATCTTGCCAGCCACGCTGGCTCTTGGAGGCTGGCAAGGATGGGCTTGGTGGAGTTGGGCGACCACGCCGGCACTAAGCAGTTCTGACCCATCGTCGTTGACGGCGGACGATTCGCTGATCCGCATGGAAATTCCGTCGGGTACCTCCGCACGCCAGATTGGGCAAGATCTCAAGGCCGTGGGCTTGATTCGGTCAACCACTGCTTGGGATCTCTGGGCTCGTTGGCAAATGCTGCGCGATCGCCCTGGGGGATTCTTAGCAGGTACATATGAGCTGTCGCCCACAACCCCGATGGTGGCGATCGCTGATCAAATCTGGGATGGAGACGTCGCAACCCAGCAATTTACCATTCCTGAAGGTTGGTCGATTCAGCAAATGGCCGCCTATTTTGAGGCAGAAGGATTATTTTCCGCCGATGAATTTATAGCAGCCAGCCAAGCGGTTCCCTATGATGCCTATCCGTGGCTGCCCAGGGGACTACCCCACGTCGAAGGGTTTCTCTATCCCGATACCTACGAACTTGCCTACCCTCTGACTGCAGAGATGGTCATCCGTCAAATGCTGGATCGCTTTGAGACGGTGGCCCTGCCGATTTATCAAGAGTCCTCCTCTCAATCCTCTTATACGATCCTGGAATGGGTCACCCTATCGAGTATTGTGGAAAAAGAGGCGGTGGTAGGACAAGAGCGCCCCCTCATTGCCAGTGTCTTTGCAAAACGCTTGCGAGAAGACATCCCCCTCGGTGCAGACCCGACGGTGGAATATGGTCTAGGCATTCAACAAACCCCCGAACAACCCTTGACCTTAGCTGAGGTGAGGACGCCCTCTCCCTACAATACCTATATCAATCCAGGTCTACCCCCAACTCCTATTTCGAGTCCAGGTTTGGCTAGCCTAGAGGTCTCCTTAGATCCAGCCGATACCGAGTACCTATACTTTGTGGCTCGCTATGATGGAACCCATGTGTTTAGCCGCACCTTGGAAGAGCATGAATCTGCTCAAGGCCGCATTCGTGATGAAGTCGATGGCGATCGCTCGTCTAGTGCGGATCGGGTGAATTGAATCAAGGTACCCTTGAAGAGTCGTGATGGATAGATACACCCCGCTGGATCCAATCTAGATCCTCCATGGCTCTAGGGTGCAGCATGGATTGTTTCGCTCTGAGTGCTGGACACCTCTGGAGTCACAAGAGTTCTGAAGAGCGATCCAGGTGCCGTTGTGGCGGGGGCTAACCGACCCTTTCGTTTGTTGTTTTGGGGGCTATTTAATTTGAGCAAGTTTCTACAGCCCGATTTGGTGCTGGGCAGTTCAGTACTCGACTTAACGCCAGAGATGATTCAGCGCTATGGGCTGCGTGGGTTAGTGCTGGACGTAGATGAGACACTAGTACCCATTTCCACGGCGGATATTCCTGATGAAATCTATCAATGGATTGAAGGGCTCAAGCCCATTGTCTCCCTATGGTTGGTCAGCAATAACCTGAGCCAAACCCGCATTAGTCGGATCGCCCAATCCCTCGATGTGCCCTACATCTTAGGAGCACGCAAACCATCTCGCCGCAAACTCCGTCAGGCGGTGGCGGCCATGGATTTTCCGGTGCATCAAGTGGGCATGGTGGGCGATCGCCTATTTACAGATGTGCTGGCCGGAAATCGTCTTGGCATGTTTACGATTTTAGTCGAGCCCATGGTCTCCCCAACCCAAACGCGCCGCTGCTATCCTGTGCGTGCTTTGGAAGTTTGGCTATCCCAACTGCTGGGAGCCTCTCTCTCGGCCCATCAGTCCATGCAACAAAACGATACGCAACGTAACCGGAACACATAGAAGTAAATATAAAGAAAACATTATGATTCAACCGATTTTTCTGGCGGTCTGGCATTCTAGCAATAGATTAAATGAGGTCAGCCCGTATAAAGACCTTAACGATATAACCCTGTGAATACTTGAGTGAGGCACCAACTGCGACCCATAGCAGTTGGTGCTTCGCTATCTGAGCCCTATGACGTCATTGCCTACCGACTCTATGCATCTGATCTTGTACAGCAAACCTGGATGTCATCTTTGTGAGGGTCTTCAGGAAAAACTGGAGCAGGTCACCACGGTCGCGATCGCCCTAGAGATTCGAGACATCACGACCCAGGATGACTGGTTTCAAGCCTATCAATACGAGATTCCTATCCTGATGTGGGTGTTGCCCGATTCGGCAGTCTTACCGGAGGGCGTAGACAAGGGCAGTGCGCTGCGTCTGCCGCGCCTCTCGCCCCGGGCCAGCATTGCTCAAGTGGAGCAAATGCTACAGACATATCAGCGTCGTCATCAGCCAGAATAGAAGGATTGCATGTGAGGACGTGTTGACATGAAATTGCGTGAACTCTTAGCAGCGGTGATCCAGGACAGGGATCTCCCCGATCATCCAGCGTTGGATCAAGATGTGACAGGGCTTTCAACCAATTCCCATGCCTGCCAGCCGGGGCATGTATTTTTAGGAATGCCGGGAACGCGGGTGGATGGGGGCGAGTTTTGGCGAGGGGCGATCGCAGCGGGAGCGATCGCTGCCCTAGTGTCTCCAGCCGCCGCCCAGAAGCCTTTACCGGATGGGGAGTACCCAGCGGCGGTGGCCGAGGGCTGTGTCATTCCCATGGAAGATATGCCGAAGGTTTGTGCCCAGCTAGCAGCCTGCTTCTATGGACATCCGACGCGATCGCTCCACTTAGTAGGCGTGACCGGCACCAATGGCAAAACGACCACCACCCACCTGATTGAATATCTCCTCGGTGATACCCCCAAAGCCCTGCTAGGCACCCTCTATGCCCGTTGGCCAGGGCATCAGGAAACGGCGGTGCATACGACACCCTTTGCCTTAGAACTCCAGCGGCAGTTAGCGGCGGCGGTGAGCGCCGGCAGTCAGTTTGGGGTCATGGAGGTCAGTTCCCACGCCCTAGCTCAAGGACGGGTGATGGGCTGTAGCTTTGATGTGGCGGTGTTCACAAATTTGACCCAAGATCACCTAGATTTCCACAAGGATTTAGACGATTACTTTAACGCCAAGGCATTGCTCTTTACGCCAGATTATCTGACGGGGCGGGCTGTGGTGAATTGGGATGATTCCTATGGCCGGCAGCTCTGCGAACGCTTGCCGGCAGAGCAATTGTGGACCTATAGCACCCAAGATGCCAGCGCGGATTTATGGACGAGTGATTTGGTTTATGGCGTGGATGGGGTATCGGGACAACTCCATACGCCTAAAGGAGCGATCGCGTTTCGGTCGCCGCTCGTGGGGCAGTTTAACTTAGCCAACCTCTTGGCCGCCGTTGGAGCAGCGCTGCAGTTAGGCGTGGAGCTAGAAGCGATCGCTCAGCGCCTACCAACATTTGCGGGCGTGCCAGGGCGCATGGAACAGGTGCAGATTCATAAAAAGCAAGATATTAGCGTCATTGTGGACTATGCCCACACGCCAGACAGCCTGGAAAACCTGCTGAAGGCGGCCCGTCCGTTTATTCGGGGGCAGATGATCTGTGTGTTTGGCTGTGGAGGCGATCGCGATCGCACCAAGCGGCCACAGATGGGCGATATTGCAGCCCGCTTGTCTGACGTGGCCATTGTCACCTCCGATAACCCGCGCACCGAAGATCCAGCTCGGATCCTCGATGACATTGTGGCGGGTATTGCACCGGACGCCGAGCCGCTGGTGATTGGCGATCGCGCTGAGGCCATTCGCACTGCCATCCTGCAGGCTAAGCCAGGGGATGGGGTGTTGATTGCTGGGAAAGGGCACGAAGACTATCAAATCTTGGGCACGGAGAAGGTGCATTTTGACGATCGTGAACAGGCCCGAGATGCCTTGATGGCACGCTACGCCTAATCTAAAACTCCCCCTGATGCTGGTGGAGAAGCTAGCAATCGGGGGGAGTCAGACGGTTGGTCGGGTTGCCTTAATCTAATTAGGCTGTTTCCAGCCAGTCAAAAATTCGATCAAGCTGTTCCAAGGTAATCAAGCCATACTTCCAGAGGATCATCGGCAAGGGCCCCGGATCTTGTTCGCAGTGGCGCAGGGCCATGGAAATGGCTGATGAGGAAAGAGACAATTCCTCTTCTAGAAATTGGACGAGTCGAGTATAGCTTTGGGGGGTCATAGCGCGATCACCTCCTGAGGAATGACTTGAAGGAAAAAGGTTGGGCAAGGACTGGAGAAGCTAGATGCTGAGGCAAGCTTTCCTAGGCTAGGGCGAAAGCAAGGAGCGATCGCTTTCCCTTAAAAGCCTGGTTCATCAGCCCTGAGGACGACAAACCGAGTTGAAGCGATCGCTGCCAACCGGGCATGATCTTCAAATCCCTGACGCACCATTCCGGACTCAAGTATCCTGTTGGGACAAAAACTTAAAATTCTGTTACATACGATACAGAATTCTGTGGCGACCTGACAATTAGTCCGGAATCATAATTTAGCAAAGTCTCTAGGGTTTGTATAGATCAATTGGGTGAACTTCTCGGATGAATTGAATAAGTTTTGATAAAGATGGGGAGGAGAGTCTGATTCCAGAGCGCTATCCCTTAAATTCGGCAGTGCAGGATGACTGCAGGCTGGGGTTTGTGAGGGGAGAATCACCGATCGCTTCTTTCACTTGGGGAATCTCTGCATCGTAGGCTCCGCGCAAAAGCCAGCAGTCTTGGCTGGAGAGGTTAGTTTCAGCAGCGATCGCTCCCAATAGGGCCGTTATGGCCGGGTTGTTGGGATCAGTGGCGAGGAACCCAGCACAATGTTGCCCGACAATATTATCCGTCGCTAGGTCATCCTTAAAAATATCGCCCACGAGGGCATTGGTGTTGTAGGCACCGGAGAGCAGCCAGCATTCACCCTGGGTAAAGCGATCTAAGACGCGATCGCTAACGCTGCCAGCACTTTCTTGTTCATCTAAGATAACGGACACATCCACCAGCGCCATAGAGGTTGCTTCTCCCAGAACTTCGGAACATTGAGTAGCCACATCAACGGGGGCAGCGATCGCCTCATGGGTGGCGATCAGGTCATCCGTTAGCAGCAAGGCCGCTTCAATATCGCCGTTGTCCCAATGCTTAACCAGTTGCTCACAGGCGGGGGCGGTTAATCGCATGGTTAGCTCCGGTGTTTCTGACGTGTCATCCTGCGAGACTTCCTCGGTATCATTGGGGATCGCCACCGTTGTGACGGCGGAGGAAGAGGGCGCAGAGGTTGAACCACAGGCTGCTAACCCTGCACTGAGGGCGAAAGAAATGCCCAGCAACCAACACCGATCCGTTGCATGATGAACCATGAGGATGTCTCCGTTTTTTGCAAGATAAGGTTAGAGTTCACCTAGTTCTTCGCTGACGGCGTTCAAATCCCGGAGGGGTTGTATAAATGTTTCATAAACTGGGCGCATCTAGACTGAGATAGCTAGACTGGGCTTTGCCCATAGGTGGGTAGAACCGATGACCAGTCAGGGCGATGACCTTGTTGCCATGCTAAGTGCGCCAAGGTCAAGATTGATACTACGGACTCCCCTAGTCCATCGATCGCTTCGACCCAATGGTCGGGTTTGGGATGGGCGGCGAGGCAGGCTTGCCAGCCCTCTTGAGAAAAGACAGCATCGGGCACTAGGGCAACGAGGGTGGCTTGGCCATCCTGGGGCGATCGCTGCATCCTGTAGATTGCGCCGTGGACGGATTGACGCTGGGCAGCCATGTGAACAGCGATCTGGATAGGTCGATCTGGATCGGTGTGATACATGGGTGCAGCCGCTTGCCAAGCGATCGCTCCTAGGCTGGAAATGCCGAAGAGAGGAATCTTGAGCTGCTGGGCCAGGGTGCGGGCGGTGACCACGCCGATGCGGGTGCCGGTGAAGCTACCGGGGCCAATGGCAACAGCAAGATAGGCCAAATCTGACCAAGTGTGAGGCTGCAAAAAGTCCTGGAGATAAAGGTGGAGCTGGCTGGAAATCTCTCGTCCAAGGGGCCAGACTTGAGAGCGGCGATCGCCAAACAGATCGGCATGAGATCGATCATAGTGAGATAAATCAGAGCCAGATCGATCGGAACTGGATAGGTCTGAACTGGATAGGTCTGAACTGGATTGATCAGAGCTAGATAGATCTGCGAGAGATGCCATGGCTAAGCCTAGATCAGGACTAGAGGTATGAATGGCCAGGGCGTAGGATGGGGATGCAGAGGTCATGAACAAGTAGGGTTAAACAAAGTCCGATGGAGAAAGTTAGATAGAGGCAAATGATGGGGGAGCGATCGCGGCTATTCGTTCATATTCTTGTAGGTGGCCACGGCTGAAGGCGAGATACGGTTGAGATATCGGAAAATCCAGTACTTGAAAACCGTATCTAAGATCACGGGAAATGTAGCAATAAATAAGAAAATGAAGTCTCGACTGGCGGGTAGCCCAAAGTGTCGAGAGATGCCCTCCAGAATAATTTCCCAACCGTGGGGAGAGTGAAATCCAACGAAGGTATCGGTGAATAGGATAATAATGAAAGCTTTGGCACTGTCGCTTAGTCCATAAATCAATTCATCAATGAAGGATTTGAGAACAGCAATTTCTGCCTTGCTGCGAACGAGGACAAAAGCAAAGACGAGGACGGATAGAAAGTCGGCAAAGATGTTTTTGATGGAATCGGAACTGCGCCAGTAAAACTCGTCCTGAATTTCTGCCGCTTTTTCCTTGATGCGAGATTCCATCTCTTCCGATGAAATGGCGGGTATCTGCCCAATAAGGGCTTTGAACCGCAAATGTTCTTCATAGCGACTGAGTTCTTCTAGGGCCTCCTCTTCCATTTCGCTGTTGAGAAAAATGATGGCGCTATCTTCATGGCGGCTTTGATCGACAATGGGCCCCACCAGGAAGTTCTTGGCCACTTGCTGGGTTAACAAGGGGGCGATCACTAAAATCAAAATGAAGCGTAGGGAGACAAAGGTGCGGACTTTAGAATCGCGAAAGGTTTCAACAACCTGGTCTTCAGCTTTGGGGTCTAATTCGCGGCGGATGCGATCGACGGTGCGCAAAATGGAGCGCGGTAACACGCCGGTTTTATCGGCAAAGGAGGCCACATCATTGCGCGGGGCCGTAGAGCGGGGCGTTTGGGGTGGGCCAGGAGCAGGGCTGCCTAAGGGGGCTGGGTCGGAGCTGGGATCTGTGGCGGTGACAACGAGGGGGGCACGGCGGGTGGGCGTGTAGCGCTGGGGGCTATAGCGATCTAGCACGTCGTCAATAAACCGCAGTTTCTTAAAAATGAGGGCGGGTTTATCAATAATATTGACGTTGGCTTCACCGGAGCGATCGTCTACCTCCACTTCTGTGATGCGGGCGTTGGAGAGCCGGACGACGGAATTGCTGGTCTTAAATTCGGCTAGGCGCAGGCGGGCCGTTTCCAGGTTTTTCTTCAGTTCGCCCTGGAAATAGGCTTGGGTGCCCTCGCCATAGTTGCCCACATCGGGAGAGATGCGATCGCCATTGAAGTGATTTTCTTCAATGCTGCGGATCTTGCAGGCGGCTGCATAGGCTTCGTCCAAAGCGCGATCGGGGGTTTTGAGCCACCATTGATTGAGCCGGCGCAAATATCGTTTAACGGTGCTGGAAAGTGCTGATGTCATAATGATAGGGGAACGGTTTACCCACAGGGTTGAGACGAGTTGAGCTGCGAAGGATCATCTCTGAGCTGGTGGGCAACGGTCGCTGGATGAGTGGGTGAATCAATGGGCGCTCTGGTGGGCTCACGTTCACAGACTCGTTGGAAGAGCGATCGCCTCAGGACGGCTAGGCAATAGAATGGGGATGCATGGGCGAGAGGCGTATCTCTATGACCTAGGGCGTATCTCTATGACCTAGATAGAGTCAAGATGTGAGTAGTATCATATCAAATCCCTTTAGGAACGATAGGTGTCTTCTGGATTTCTCTGGATTGTTGGAACAACGCGCAGTGGTAAGACGGAACGCTTGGTGCGCCAGTATGCCCAATGGGCGCAGGATCAAGGCGCTGCCCTGCGTCCGATGGTGGTCTTTGCGGCCAATGGCGATAATCGCCTAGAGCTAGTCGATCGGTTGCTTGATACTCAGGTAGCCGTACCGTTTGAGTCGCACACGCCCTTAGGATTTTTTCAGAAGGAGGTGATGCTGTTTTGGCCTCTATTAGCCCAATCTCTGCAGCTTACAACACCTTTCCCAGTACGGCTGCGGCCGGAGACAGAACAGGCCCTGGCCACCCAGGTATGGCAACCGCTGCTCGACGGTGGCCCACTCCAGCAAGAAGGGGTACGTCAAGCCGTGATGGTGCGGCGATCGCTGGATATCTGGCAGCTTGCAGCATTGAGCGGGACGGCGATCGATGATATTCCCGCTCGTCTAGAGGCGGGGCTGGGAGAGATGGGCGGCACACCCGATCTGTGGCACCACATGGGAGAGGCGCTGCAGCAGTGGCGGAGTTGGTGTTTGCAGCGGGGGCTGCTCACCTACGGTCTGATTACGGAACTCTATGGCCAACACCTCTTGCCCAATCCCCAGTACCAATCCCATCTCACCCATCGCTACGGGGCGCTGCTGGCGGATGATCTGGATGACTATCCGGCGATCGCCTTTGATCTCTTCAGCCAGTGGCTAGATGCCGAGATTCCTTCCCTGTTCACGTTTAACCCCGAAGGGGCGATCCGTCTAGGGCTAGGAGCCGATCCCCGCTGTCTGGGGCAGTTGGCCCAGCGCTGTCAGCAAGAAACGCTAGTGGCGAATCCGGAGCAATCCTTAGGCGATCGCTTGGGGGTAGACAGGGTGCTGAGTTGGCTGGCAGAGCCGCTGTGGGTGGAGGTGCCGGAGACGGTGCAGGCGATTCAAACCACGGCGCGGGGCAGTCTTTTGCGCCAGGTGGCAGAGCAGATTGCCGAAGCGATTCATTCGGGGCAGGTGGCGGCCCATGAGGTGGCGATTATCGGCCCAGGTTTGGATGCGATCGCTCGCTATACGCTGCGGGAGATCTTGAACAGCCGCGGCATTGCGCTGATCTCGTTGCATGATCAGCAGCCCTTGGTGAGCTATCCCAAGGTGCGATCGCTGCTGACGCTGTTGGCGTTGATCTATCCAGGGTTAGGGCCGTTGATCCAGGCGGATGCGGTGGCCGATATGCTGGTGGTGCTGAGCCAACAGCCGACGCCCGTCAGCGATCGCGGCGGGGATGTCTCTATCGATCCGGTGCGGGCTGGTCTGCTGACCGATCATTGTTTTGTGCCCGATGTGCAGCATCCTCACCTGCTGGAGGCCACGGCGTTTCCGCGCTGGGATCGATTGGGCTATCAGGCCACAGAGGCCTATGACGCGATTCGTCGCTGGATTGCCACCCAGAAACAGCAGTTAGATTCATCACCGGTGCCCAAGCTGCTGAAACCGATCACATTGCTAGATCGGGCCATTCAACAATTTTTCCACGGCGGCACGGCGCTGCCCTACGATCAGCTATCGGCGCTGCGAGAGCTGATGGAAACCGCCCAGCACTATTGGGAGGTAGATGGACAGTTGCGACAGGCAGGGCACCACCACCTACCCGACGCGGCGGTGGTCGGCGCGTTTATCGACCTGCTGCAGCATGGCACGATTACAGCGGATCCCTATCCCCTGCGTTCGATGGGGCGATCGCCAGATGCGGTGACCCTGGCAACGCTGTTTCAGTATCGATCGCAGCGCTGTCATCATCGCTGGCATTTTTGGCTCGATGCCGGCTCCACCCTATGGCTAACCGGAGGGGGGCCGCTGGTGGGTGCGCCCATGTTCCTCAGCCATTGGTCTGGCCAACCCTGGACAGCGGTGGACGAACAGGCCGATGATCTGGCTCGCCTCCAACGTCAGGTGGCGGATCTGCTCAGACGGGTGCGCGATCGCCTCTATCTTTGCCATAGCGATTTATCCACCAATGGTCAGGAGCAGGTGGGGCCGCTGTTGGCGATCGTCAATGCTGCCCAAGCGATCGCCCCCGACCGATCCATACCCGAGGCAACAGTGAACCTTGGTGAACCTTCATGAAAACCCCTAAACCCAGTCAGTAGATTTGCCTATCACCCCTTAAAATGAAAGGTACAGTGAGTAAAAATACACGGTTGGGATTATGAGCGTTGGTGAATCTCAGGGGTCAGGAGTTCTCTCCGATCGAGAGCTGCAAATTGTTGACTTGGTTGCTTCAGGTTTGACCAATCAAGAAATTGCTGAAAAACTTGAGATCAGCAAGCGGACGGTGGATAATCACGTCAGCAATATTCTCACCAAAACGGCAACGGGAAATCGGGTAGCCCTAGTACGCTGGGCGCTGCAGTGGGGCAAGGTTTGCATCGATCAAGTCAATTGCTGCACCCTGCCGGTGGTGGATAGCAGCATTGCCCAGGGCGAGGCGTAGAGAATTTAAATCATGGCGACTGGTAAGCAATCATCAGGGGCTCAGGATGCTCAGCCCCCCTATCAAATTCGCTGTACCCATCTGCCCTTGGGGGTCTATCGCGAAATTGCGGCTCATCTGCGGCAAGTGACGGGTGTAGAAGCAGGTCTATTACCCCAAACGTCTCAAGACTTTGATTATCTCAAAAGTCAGGCGGGTGGTTTGTGGATTCGCTACAAGCCAGAGGCAGATGATGCATCTCATCTCCGCGTTGAGCAGGTTTTAGCGTATTATGGCGATCGCTACGGGGACTGGGACGTGATCAAGTCCCAAGCGGCAGTTGAGCGTAAGTAGGCAGCATGGGCACGATCAAAGCAAGCCGAGGCACACAGGATATTCTGCCGGAGGCGGTCAGGATTTGGCAGCAGGTGGAGGCGACAGCGCGGGAGATTTTGGCGCGGTCGGCCTACCGGGAAATTCGCACGCCCATTTTCGAGCAAACGGATTTGTTTGAGCGGGGCATCGGCGAAGCCACGGATGTGGTGGGTAAGGAGATGTATACGTTTCACGATCGGGGCGATCGCTCCCTAACCCTGCGACCGGAAAATACGGCGGGGGTGGTGCGGGCGTTTATTGAGCATAGTCTCTATGCCCAGGGTGGTGTGCAGCGGCTGTGGTATACCGGGCCGATGTTTCGCTATGAGCGCCCCCAGGCAGGACGGCAGCGGCAGTTCCATCAGCTAGGGGTGGAGGTGATTGGCAGTCGCGATCCCCGAGCTGATGTGGAGGTGATGGCTCTGGCAACGGATATGCTGCAAACCTTGGGTCTCACGGGTCTCACGCTGTACTTAAATTCCGTAGGCAATCCTAGCGATCGCCACCACTATCGCGATGCCCTAGTGACCTATTTCACGCCGTTTCAGGCTGACCTAGATGCAGATTCCCAGGAACGCCTGACGCGCAATCCCCTACGCATTCTCGATAGCAAAGACGAACGCACTCAGGCGATCGCCAAGGATGCCCCCAGCATTTTGGATTACCTGGGAGATGACTCGAAGCAGCATTTTGACCGGGTGCAGCAGTTGCTGACGGATTTGGGAATTGTCTACACCCTCAACCCGCGTCTGGTGCGAGGGCTAGACTACTACACCCACACGGCTTTTGAACTGGTGTCCCAGGATTTGGGAGCCCAGGCAACGGTATGTGGCGGCGGGCGCTATGACGGATTGGTGGGGCAACTGGGCGGCCCCGACACGGCGGCGGTGGGCTGGGCCATTGGTCTAGAGCGGCTGACGCTCCTGCTGCGCCAGTTGCAGGAAACATCGCTGCCGGATCTAGATTTTTATCTGGTGTCGCGGGGAGAACGAGCGGAAGCGCAGTCGGCTCAGCTAGCCCAGCAGCTACGCCACCAGGGTTTTTCCGTGGAGGTGGATCTGAGCGGCAGTGCCTTCGGTAAGCAGTTTAAGCGGGCCGATCGCAGTGGGGCGATCGCTTGCCTTGTCCTGGGCGATGCAGAAGCAGAGGCGGGCACGGTAAACCTGAAGTGGTTGGCCAGTGGAGATCAGGAAGCGATCGCCCAAGCGGAACTGCTGGACAAAGCCGATTCTCTGCGCCAGACGATTGCGGCCCAGCGAGCTGGTATCTAGTCCAGCAGCAGCTAGGCCGGCAGCTAAGACAGTGCGGTCAACCCCATGGACAACCCCTGGCATACGCCGGTGAGAAAGTCTAAGTCTAAGGTTTGGAGGCGATCGCTGGTCTGGTGATAGTGGGGATTGCGCAGGTTGGCGGTATCGGTGACCATAATGGCGCGATAGCCCGCATCCCAAAAGGGCACATGGTCGCTGCGGCGGGTGTCGGGTACGCCGCGCCCCCGCAAGGGCACCGGCAGCCATTGGCAGGAGGTACCGCTGCGGTTGATGTGGCGGCTGAGGCGGATCAAGTCAGGCAGGGTAGCGAGGTTGCCCACGAGGGCAATGAAGTCACCGCGATCGGGATAGAATCTCGCCAATCCTGGCGGATAGCGCTGGCTGCCGGGGGTGCGATCGCAGTAGCCCAGCATTTCTAAAGACAGCATTAATCGTAGGGAACGCTGGTGCGATCGCCATGCTTCAACGAAGGCGTAACTACCTTGCAGGCCATATTCTTCGAGGTCAAAGGCAACCAGGATGACGGGATGCACTGGGGGATGCTGGGTCAACCAGCGGGCCAGCTCCAGTAAGACCGCTACACCGCTAGCGTTGTCATCGGCACCGGGGGAGCCAAGTACCGCGTCATAGTGGGCTCCAACTAAGATAGGCTCGGTCTGAGGGCGCTGGCCGGGGAGATGCAGAATCAGATTTTGCAGGGGCAGAGGCGGCTGCTTGCGTTCCTGCACCGTCACCGATCCCCACTGGGATAAGTCCTGACGGATATAGTCCCGCACGAAAAAATAGCCGGCTGTGGCCAGATAGGGATCGCGATCGCGCACCAGATGGCTCAGATGCTTCTCTAGGCGCGATCGCAGGTCGGCATCAGCCACCCTAGGGCACATTGACGGGAATCAATCGATGTTCCGGCAAGTAGCTGTTGTAGCAACTGTCTTCTGCCAAAACAGCCAGCATACGTATCTGCCAATCGGGTTCTACCATCTGCAAATCGGCCCAGGGAACGGCAATCTCTAGGCAGCGATCGATCCCCACTTGGGCGCGGGAGGGATGGGCCTGCCAACGATGATGTTCGGTGGCCGCTTGGAACCAGGCGGACTGGGTCACGAGGTTCACACCGAGGTGGTGGTGGAAGCGATAGTTGACCGGTGCTTCATCAGGCACATTGGCCAAGGGCGCAGGACTGGTGCTCAGGGAGCGATCGGGGTAGAACCAGAGGAGATGCAGCTCGGGTGGGACATCCACACCGGGTTTTGAACCGCTCTTGAAGTCTAGCCGCAGGTAGAAGTTTAAGTGGTCTACGCCATACCACAGCCGCTGGACGACGCTGCTGCGGTGCATGGTGCCTCGGGCTCCGCCGAGCTCAATCCGCCCTGCCTTATCCCAATCCTGCTCGTCGCCAATGCCGTCAATAACCGGATGGATGAAGCTCATGGGCAGGTGGTCACCGCCCACCGCATGGATTTCGATCGGCTGCTGCACGGCCGTTGGCACGGGTTCATTCAGGGCGTAGTAGATGGCTGCCAAATGTTCTCGGAACAGTTGGTCAAACATGGCATCTTGGTTGGAGGAATGCCCCTCGCCAAACCACCAAAACCAGTCGGATCCTTCAGCGGCATAGAGGGCTTCCCAGGCTTCGGGGTTGTTCTCTTCCGTGGCTTCGGGATGGCGGGCTAAGACTTGACGGGCTTCGGTGAGCAGATCCCACGCTTTGTTCTTCGCCGGATCGCCAATCCAGGTGGTGAAACTACCATCCACCCAAGAGCCGCTGTGCAGGTTCTCTGCGGGCAGGCGCTCTGTGGCAGGAAACTGCTCTAGAAATTCACCCACGGTGACCAGTTTGATCCCGGTTTGTTCACTCAGTCTCGAATAGAGCGCTTCTAGGAACGGCTTACCGTCGTGAGGATAATATTCCCAACAGTTCTCGCCATCCAGGGCAATGGTGACTAGCCAAGGATGATCGAGGGACGTATGGCCGGTGTGCTGGTTGTATTTGAGCGATCGCCCGATCGCTTCTAGGTGGCCAATCAGATCAGCGGCGGCGGCCTTGGGTTCCATGGCTCCGTAGGTGAAGCCGATTAGATCCGACAGTCGGTGGTCTCGGAAGACAATACCCAGGTCGCCATGGGGCGTTTCTAGGCGATAGGGGCGATACATCAACTCTGGTTCTTGGACGTTGCCGGAACCATCGCGGTGGAAGTAATGCTTCATCGTCCAGCCTAGGACGGCTTCATCGGAACAGAGCCACTGAAAACCTTGCTTAGCAACTGGATCCAGCATGGCTGGGCTCACCGACTGCTCAGACGGCCACAGCCCACGCGGAGCACAGCCAAAGCGATCGATGTATAAGTCCCAAGATTTTTGCAGATGGCGGGGAATATCTTCCGCAAACTGGAAGCGGTGGTTGGGCAACTGCATACCCGGTACCGCCACCCGTCCAGCATCCGTGTCGGCCAGCAGCGGCAGAATGGGGTGGGTATAGGGTGTGGTGGTGACCTCAAGCTGTCCCTGCTCCTGCATCTTGCGGTGCTGGGGGATGATACGGCTTAGGATCTCCTTCTGCTTAACGTAAATCTGTTGGCGATCGCTGAGGCTAAAGTTGCGATCCTGCTCTAGCCAGCGGGCCACTTGGGGATCGTCCCAAAAGAGTGGATCAATCCAGGCCAAGTTGTGCCAGGCCAGCACATCACCATAGTCGGCCGGCCCCCAGTTTTCCACACACCAGCCTAAACCTTGCTCCTGCCGCTGGTTGTAGAGTTCAGCATAGCGAGGATGGGGATCCACCATGGTACGGTGGTTGGCGTCGAAACAATGCTCGACGGTAAAGCGGCGTTGGGTATCTGTGAAGGTGGTTACGTCGCTTAACGCTAGGGATAGATAGGGATCCCTGGCCTTCCCAGCGACATAATCCTCAATTTGCAAGATCAGGGAGGGAACTAGGTTTACGGTTTGATGCAGCTTGGGATAGCGTTCAAGCATCAGCACCAAGTCGAGATAGTCTTTGGTGCCATGCAGCCGCACCCAAGGCAGTTGGTAATGACCGGCTACTCGGCTTTTGTAAAGGGGTTGGTGTTGGTGCCAGATGATGGCAACGTAGAGCGGATGAGGCATAGAACCTCCTAAAGTGCCTCTGTCAGACACCCGATCGCCTAACAGAGAGGGGCAAAGAAGTGGACTAGCACCATGGCTAGAGCAACACAACATAACTTTACCGCAGGCTGGCATGAGTCCAACCTGTCTTGGTAGAGTCACTGCTACTACTCTACTTAAACGACGCGGGGAAGATGATGTCACTTCCCCGCGTTATGTAACTATTTACGTTAAGAATACCTACCAACTATCACAGTCAGCACTACAGAACTTGCTCGACCTCAACAATTTCGGGAATGGATTCCCGGAGACGGCGTTCGATACCCATTTTCAGGGTCATGGCTGAGCTAGGGCAGGATCCGCAAGCTCCCTGAAGTCGCAGCCGCACAACTGGGCCATCGAGTTCGACAAGTTCGACGTTACCACCATCGGACATGAGGTAGGGACGAAGTTCATCAAGGACTTGTTCAACGTTGGTAATTGTGAGTTCCATGGCTTGTGATATAGGGTGCAGGGTGAGCGATGATGTCTAATCTAGATGGTGTAGCGCTAGAGTCACTCTCGGATGGGCGATCGCCCTCAACATCTACCCAAAGTCTAACATCTAGGGTCTGTTATCCTTCGAGGCTTGACCTAGAGAATTCTGATTGAATCAATAGGTAGGGGGCGATCGCCTCTTAAGAAACCGAGATCTAACCTAAAAGCGCTAGGTTGGAAAACTGGAAGACGGTAGTGGTTTGTTGACCATCGGCGGTGGCGTGGATGGTTTGCTGGCTCATCAGGTAATAGTCGCCCACGGCTTCATAGCGATCTTCAAACTGCATGTCTCGCAGAATGTCTTGGGTTTGCGGATTGCGGAAGACGGCATTGTAGCGAGTTGATACGTAGCCGTTGCCGGTATCTAAGCTATCGAGGTGGTCGATGGTGAAGGCCATGCGTCCCATAACGCGGCTAACTTGACAGACTTCGTTGTTGCGTAGTTTGTAGTTAGACCCCATGGCATCGCCGCCGACAAGGATTTCAACGGCACCGGTGTCGTCGGTGGTGCCAGCGCTGAAGGTGTGTTTGCTGTGGGCCTGCTCAAAGGAATTGCGCTTGCGATGGGTCACCACGTCGCGCAGTTGGGTGTAGATCGATTCCTTAACGGTTTCATCTTCAATGTCGGTCACCTCAACGCTGTAATCAGCCTTGACGGTCACCTTAGCGGTGTGGACTTCGTCGCCTTGGGTCACGGTGAGATCGGCGGTGAATCCAGGGAAGTTGGTATCCCAGGTGTAGCGATTGTTGTAGGCGGAGCGAAATAGATCTTGAGCGTTGATTTGAGTAGTTGTCATTATGTCTATACCTATGGCAATTGAGCAGTCCCACAGAGGGATGACGAAACACCCCATGCAGCATCCCTAGGGCCATACCAGCTCTAGGTGATGCGCTGAAAGGTTTTGGATCAGGGAGCGATCGCAACTCCCCTAGGTTGAGAGCAAGCGGTCTATCTCACGCAATCGTGATCGCTCACCATGATCTCTCACCGTGATCGCTCCATGACTGAAGGTCGGGTTCCGGTTGGGTGTTCCGTGCTGTTTTCAGTGTAGGGAGTTTTTTCGAGGTCTGGCCGTGGAGGTCACGATTCAGAATTGGGAACAAGCTCGGTATTCACCTCGTTGACCGATCGCCGTTTGAGTTCGGTCGATTCCGATCGCGGCAGCAGGTCAAAAATTTCTCGGAAGCGATCGTCGAGTTCTTCAAAGTCTACGGATCCGGTTTTGTTGAGCACAACCTGGCCAGCTTGGTCAAAGACAACCGTTTGGGGGACTAGACCTTCGTAGTAGTAGCCCGGTTCTGTGGGTTCATACTGATCCTTGATCGGCAGGGAGTCAATATCAATGGGGATAATATCGGTGGCGCGTCCGTAGAAGGCATCAAATTGCGAAACAACGGAGACGTAGGCTTTGCAGTCGCTGCTGTCGTCGATGTAGAGCACCAGCAGGGTGGGGCGATCGCCCTTGAGCGATGCTTCTAGGGTGACCCGAGGGGGAACCAGGGAGCCGTTACCGGCATAGAGAGGGAAAATGCCGCCGTCAAAGCGATCGTCGGTTAATCCGGCTAGAGCTGGGGTCGCGCCCATCACCACCAGGGCGATCGCTAGCACGGTTGATATCAGGATGGAAGCGAGGGGCGATCGCCGCCAATAGGTCTTGAGCGATGCAGTCATTTGACAAATCCATAACATGGGCGATCGAGAAAAAAGTCGCATGGGCCGAGGGTAATGTCCGCAATAGTCCCGAGGACAAAGGCCATTGTTTTAACGGTGGCTTCGTCCTACTCCTTTGTATTTTGCAACAAGGGCTACACCTCTTGCGATCGAGTTTGACATGACTGCCATTGACTAGAAGCGAGAGGGGCGTTTTACCCCTGGCCCCGTGGAGGATTTCGAGCGGCGTGGCTTGGGTTCCGAGGGATCAGCGGCTAGGCGTTGGCGATCGCTGGTCTGCATGGCTTCCCCAACGGTGACGTTCACCTGATCGCCGATCAGCATCACCAAGGAACTCATATAGAGCCACAGTTGCAGCACAATCACAGCGCCCACCGTGCCATAGACTTTGTTGTAGTTGCCGAAATGCAGCACGTAGAGACGAAAGCCGTTGGAAATCAGGGCCCAGGAAATAGCCGCGAGGACAGCTCCGGGGAATAAGGGCTTATTAGGGCTCCAGCGACTTGGCCCAAAGCGGTAGATGAAGGCAAAAGCCAAAGACATGATGCCCAAGGCAAAGGGCCAGGTGAGCCAGCGCCATCCCTGCAGCAGCCACGGAGCAAAGGTTGAACTTTGAATAGCTAGGTTGCTGATCGCCCAGTCGCTAATAAACACCAAGGTGGAGGCTAGCATCAGCAACAGGATCGTTCCCAGGGTTAGTCCTAGGGAAATCAGCTTCGCTTTCCAAAACGGCCGCATTAACGCTTGGGGGATCTGGTGAATTTGATCCAAGGCCCGCATGGCGGCGCTCAGGGCGCTGGAGGACACCCAGAGGGCAATTAAAAAGCTGACGGAAAATAGACCACTACTGCCGCCGGTGGTGATGTCGCTGGCGAAATTTTCAATCAGATTGAGGGCGTCCACTGGAGCAACTTCACTCAGCCGACCCATGAGGCGTTCGAAGGAGTTGGTGAGGGGTTCGAAGAGGCTGACAGCAGTTAAGACGGTCAGTACGGCAGGGAAAAGGGCGAGTAGCGCATTGTAGGCCATCTCTGCCGACAAGCTGGGTAGTCGCTGTGCCATGACCCCTTTGATCACCCGGCGTAGGGTGGTGAGGTTGATGTGTTGAAAAAAGCGCACAAAGCGAGGGGCATACATAGCGACTGAGCAATAGGGTCTGGATTTCATCATCCAGAATGATGGGCAGATGAGTGGCGATCGACGTGCCAGAAAAATAAATGGCTAGAGGTGATTCAGGTGCTGTTTCAACAGCGACTGAATCATAGTGGATAGGGATAAATCTAGCAATGGGCGATCGCCCCGAGGGCTATTTCACATTGCACTTTGAGTTTAACAGAGTCACGCGTTGCTCCTAAGCGTCATGGGGGCCCTAGATTGATGAGACGCAAGATTTTTGCATGGTCACCTAGGACTACAAGCGAAATGCCGAGATCCGTAGTGGTATCTCGGCATTCACAGCGGATTGAGTTGCGAGAGGGCAGGTTGTGATGATGTAGCTAACGATGCGGGAGATTGCCGGTGGCGTTGGGCTTTCTCAGAACTATCGGTTGCTAAACAAACTGCCTACGGAACGATTCGACACCAGCACGGCTGCCAGCATGAGAAGATGCACTGGCCAAGGTGCCGCAACGAGGGCAAGAGCAATACCAACAAGAGCCACCGCTACACAGGCGATCGCGATCTCTGCCGATGATTTTTCTGCCTTGTTATACATGTACGCTGCACTAAGCGCAGCAATGGATGCAATAAACCACATTTGGAATCAGGTTGTTTACTAATCTACACAATGGAATTCATGTTTAGTAATATACGACACTTAATCCCTGAGGTCTTCCATCAATCAGCGTAATTTATGCTGATCATTGATAAACCTAAAGGTCTAGACGACCTGAAGTGCTTCTATCAAGAGCGATCGCGGCAATTGTTAAGAAAAATCGGATTCACAAAACTTTTGAATTCTTATGTCTTAAACATCGATATCAGGGTCAACAAAATGCATAATAAGTAAGTATTTTTGCTCATTCAAAAAACATGTTCCTTCACATTTTTGATGAGTATGTTTACTTATCAAAAAAACACGCTCCCCCACATTTCTAAGGAGTGAGGGCGCACTTTATGAGGGAGGGCGATCGCCTAGAGCCAAAGTACAAATAAAACTGCAACGAGCCTGGATAGTCCTGAGCCGATGATGACTTAGGCAAGCCCTTGCCTGAATCTTCTCCGAGTGGATTTGGATATCAACTACCAACTCAACTGAGATCGGTGCCACGGGTAGATACAACTCAGGTGCAATAGAAGCCTGCTTGAAGACACCAGTTTTAAGCGATTGACAGCCAGTATCTGGTGCTTCGCTCAAGCCGCGCTAGTGTTTGCCGATCTTTCGTCCGACTAGAACTAGAGATACTAGCAGAGTCATGGCTGCTCCAGCGATCGCCCCGAGTCTCCAGAATGGCAGATCATCTGCTGGTTCGGGCTGTTCTAAAGGAGCGATCGCCTCCTCAGAGGACGGCGCATTTTCCTGGGTAGGTAGAGGTGCCTCCGGGGCAGAACCGGCCGCTACTACAGTGGTGTAGCTGAGTTCAAAAGGTGTAAAACTGCCCTCGGCTGTGGGGCTGCCAGTCAAAACCAGACGGTATTCACCCACGGAGGGAAAGATAACCTCAGCCCCAGGAATCCCCTCAAAACGTTCGGGAGACATGGCCTCTAGCGTCGGCGTGAGCACCGGATCTGCCTCGGGCTGGTTGGTGTTGTACACCGCCAGTTGACAGTCACACTGCTCAAGGGGAATTGCCCGCCCCCCTGGTTGGGTGAGGGCCACCCAGACCCGAGCCACCTCTCCAGCCTTGGGGCTGTGGTTGGGCTCAAGGTGCCAGGTACCGGCCACATCACCCGACACCTCGGTTTTGTGGGCCTGGGCAGGCAGCGCCAGCAGCACCATCACTAGCCAGCCCAGCCCACTAAGATTTGTAGGGCGCATAAAACTTCTCTAGAGACAACATGGCCCAAAACCGTCGCCAGCGTAGCAGCAGAGCCAAAACTGCCAGGCTCCCCAGGGCGATCGCCCCCAGCCAGTGCCGAGAGGTACGATCAAAACTCCCCAGGTAGCTGGAGCCCAGCAGCAGCGCATGGGTAATGACCAGCATAAAAATTGGTACGCTGAGCAGGTGTAACTGCCGCCACCTAGCTCCCAGACAGGCCTGGGCTTGGTCAAAGCTGGTGACAGCCAAGGGTACCATCAACGCCAAGGCAATCAGGCCCGCCCAACCCCCCATCTGGAGGCGGGGCAGCAAAAAGGGGAGAGCCATTGGGTTCCAGCCCATGGTGACCATGTGGGCCACGTGGGCCACCGACAGTACAAAGGCGCTAACCCCTAAGGCACGGCGATAGATCAGAAACGGCGACCAGAGGCGGCTGATGGGGCGGGCAACCAGCGCCAGCAAGAGGCAGACCAGCGCCCCATGTCCAGTGAAATCGACCATGTCATTGCCCCGGAACAGGGTCAGCAGACCGACGGTGAGCGTCACCCAGCCCCCTAGGCGAAAGAGTTGCCCTCGCCGATCAGCACTGAGAGCAGCGGTGGATACGCCGACCCCAAGCATGGTGGGCAGGGTGCCGATCCCAAACGCCAGCATGGCCGCTCCACCCATCCACAGCTCCGTTGTGTCAGCAGCCTTGATCTGCGCGGCATATAAAAACCCACAGGGCATCAGTCCCCACACCAGCCCCAGCAGCAGCGGTGTCCAGCGCTGGGGGTTGAGGGAAAGGGTTTGCATCGCCCGACTGAGGCGATCGTGCCAGCTAGTCTGGGACATGGGATTGAGCATAGGCACCGGGGGCACCTGTCCAGGACGAATTTGTCCCAGACCGAACCACACCAGCAAGAGCCCGGTTCCAACGGCGATCGCCTGTCGCAACAAGCTACCCACCCCAGCCATTTGCCCACCGGCCACCAGCACCGACCCGATCGCGCCAATCATCGCCCCCACTAGAGCGTAGCTAGCGATGCGGCCCAGATTGAGCAGCAGGTGAAACCGGACTTGGGGCCAGCGCCCTTGGAGATCTGACCGCTGCGATAGGGAAAAGGCGACGGTGATGGGCCCACACATGCCTAGACAGTGGCCAAAACTCCCTAGGAATCCCAGGCTGGCCATGAGCAGCAAATCGAGCATTCCAGCGATGTCGGATTCAAATAGACTGCCTTGAGTTTACCATTCCCCTAAAAGGTGTGAGGGCGCTTGTTGTGAAAGGGGGCGATCGCTTAGGCAGCTCGTCGCTCATCCATTTCAGGGAAGCCGTGGAGAAGGGGGGCAGGGGCTCCGTAGGAGGTTATCTGCCTGAGTTTGGGAATGTCGGCACTGCTGTAAACTCGAAACTCTCGTTCAACGGTAGCCTGGGCTGTACGTACGGCTTGATTGAGCACGAGGGAACCTCCCCGGTCAGACACCGAGCGGTGGAAGGTGCCGGGAGGGATCCGCAAAATTGCACCATTGGCTTCTAGGCGCACCATATGAAAAGGCTGTTCCCAGTTAAAATTCACCAGATAAAAGGTGCGGCCTCCAGAGACGGCTAGGAGATTATCTTCTTGATGGGGATGGAGATAAAACTGCCAGTTGCCCCGATCGGTGTTGTTGGGGCTGACCGCAGGGCCGTCATGAAAGACGAGATCGCGGGCATTAGAGTCATTGATGGTGATATCAAAAAAACGAACACTAGGGGTGTCGCGGAATTTTTGGTAGGGGATGAGTTCAAACATAGGGAAAAGGGGGTAGGCAATATACAGGGGTGTATCAACGCCGCACAGGGTTCAGACGGCTCATTCCATGGAATGGAGAAGGACATCTGCAGGTCGTCATGTCATGACGCTTTGCAATTAAGGGGGTTGATCCGCGTCCCATTCGCAGATTGCTGAGCTATTTTGGGGGATGAGGAAGTCTGGGGCTGACGGTGTTGGCTGTCCAATCAGGTGTTCCGTCTACCGTAGCGTTGCTATCTTCAGAGATCAAAACTCATCCTGTAGCTCATCTATCCGAAAATCGAATAGATTGACAAGATGCACATTTATCATCTTCAAGTTTGGTTGGCGGTTGTGGAAGAGGGCAGCTTTTCAGCGGCGGCTCTTAGGCTCAATACATCTCAAGCGGCCGTGAGTCGAGCGATCGCTTCCTTGGAGGATGAATTGGGCGTTCCGCTTTTAGTGCGGGGGCGGTTTGGTGCCCGATTAACCCCCATGGGCGATCGCATCATGCACCATGCCCGTCAGATTCTAGATCTGCGGGGCTGTATTGATGCAGAGGTGAATTTACAAAAGGGTCTAAATGGCGGTCGGTTGCGCATTGCATCGTTTCGCAGCGCCGCAACCCACCTGCTGCCGCCGATGATCGCCCGATTTAGCCAGCGCTTTCCAGGAGTTGAGGTGACGCTATCAGAACTGGATCCCTCGGGGGTGGAGCAGGAGCTGCGGGCAGGACGTGTGGATATTGGGTTGGTGCCGCTACCCCGGTCAGAAGACTTTGCCACCTGGGAGATTGCGCGGGATGAATATGTGGTGTTGTTGCCCCAGACGGGGGCCATCCCCCCCGATCAACTCACCTGGGAGCAGCTTTCGCTCTACTCATTCATTTTGTATAACTACGCCGAATGCACCTCCGCTGTGCGCAACTATTGGACAGAGTGGGGGCAGTCGTTGAAGGTAGCCTACGAGATCAAGGAAGATTCCACCATTGTCAGCATGGTGGCTCAGGGGCTAGGCGCAGCAATTTTACCCCGACTGGCAGCGCTACCCATTCCCCAAGACGTTCTGGTGCGATCGCTGCCGGTGCCCTTAGATCGGGTGATTGGCGCGGCGGTGTTGTCGGAGGCCATTCACCCGCCTACGGTCTTTGCGTTCCTAGATGTGCTGCGGGGTACAGGACTGTTTGCCACAACATCCGTTCCGTAGTGGCCCAATGCTCCAGAAAACGTCAATCCCGGAAGGTTAGAGACCAGCGGCAGCAGTTTGCAGAACTTGATTGAGTTTGCCGCTGCGGTAGCCTTCTAGATCTAGGGTGACGTAGAGAAATCCGTAGGTTTGAAACTCGCGAACAATTTGGTTGAGATCGGTGGTCAGCACAAATTCTTTGATGCTTTCGGGGGGTAGCTCGATGCGGGCGGTGTCTCCCTCAGAGCGTACCCGCAGGTCGCGATAGCCCCGATCGCGGAGGTAGCGTTCGGCTCGCCCCACGCGCTGTAGCTTGGCGACGGTAATTTCTTCGCCGTAGGGAAAGCGAGAGCTGAGGCAGGGCTGGGCCGGCTTGTCCCACCAGGGTAGGTTCAACTGTTTAGACAAGGCGCGCACGTCTAGTTTGCTGACGCCTACTTCAGCCAGGGGCGATCGCACCCCTCGTTCGTGAGCCGCTTGAATGCCGGGGCGATAGTCACTGAGGTCATCGGCGTTAATGCCATCGACGACGTAGGGATAGCCTCGGTCTAGGGCCAGGGGTTTGAGGGTGTCGTGGAGTTCGCTTTTACAAAAGTAGCAGCGGTTGATGGGGTTTGAGGTGTAGTTGGGATTATCCATCTCGTGGGTTGAGACGATTTCGTGGCGAATCCCAATCATGGCGGCCTGAACCCGAGCGTCTTCTAAGTCATCGGGTAAGAGGGACGGAGAATCGGCGGTGACGGCTAGGGCGCGATCGCCTAGGACGTCTTGGGCAATTTTGGCCACTAGAGTGCTGTCTACTCCACCGGAGTAGGCAATCAACGCATGGTCCATCTCGGCAAAAATGGCCGTGAGTTGGGCCATCTTATGGTCTAACGGGTGATTGAATTGGGTAGATGATGGACTACTATCCTCAAATCTCCTCAATGGGCTATTCCTCCGCGTCCTAGATCAACAGCACCTCGCCCTGACAAGAACGAGGTCGTTTATAATACATGGGCTCTCTACCCTAGCTCAAAACTAGGAACAGAGACACTTCCATCTCTAGATTAACGAATTTTCACATCTCTGAAAATTCATTTCTGGCGACCTGCGCCTAGAGCGACGTGCCTGCCTGTTCCTGCAGATGATGAACTAGAGCCTGCAGTCCTAGATAATAACTATTAACGCCAAATCCACAGATTTGACCGACCACTACGGCAGCCATGTAGGAGTGATGGCGGAACGATTCTCGCCGATGAATATTGCTGAGATGCACTTCTACGGTGGGTATGGCAATACCAGCGATCGCGTCTCGAAGAGCGACGCTCGTGTGAGTATAAGCACCTGCGTTGATCACCAGCCCTTGGTGACGATTTCGGGCACTGTGAATGGCGTCCACCAAAGCACCTTCATGGTTGGACTGCAGGATTTCCAGCTTGACACCTAGATGATCCGCCTGTCGTTGTAGCCCCTGATTAACATCATCAAGGGTAGTATGCCCATAAATCTCTGGCTCTCGCAGCCCCAGCAGGTTGAGATTTGGGCCATGAAGCACTAGAACGCTCAGCATGACCGTCTACTCAGCGCTATGAAATGAAGAACCATAGAGAGCTAGAGGCTAACGCCGCCGTTGGTTATCACGTACAGGGATGGGAATGAGCTCGGGTTCTGGCTGAGGTTCAGGGCCGAGGAGAGCATCCACAATCTTGCGGGCCCACTCTTTGAGTTTCTCCAGCACCTTGTCAATTTGAGCCATTAAACTTAAATCTCCTTTTGTTTCAGTCAGCGTTCACTAACAACAGCGGCTAGTTGAACAGGGCTGACCTGACAATTACGATCACAGCTTCTTTATACGATCATAACCAATCCTTGGAAATGATCAAGCTAGTGATTTTGGCAAAGATGTGGTATGCAGCTCTCGGCGGAGCCAGTCTAGAGCCGTACACATGCTCAGCCAGCGCACCCAATCCCGTCCCTGGCGATCGTTGAGGAGGAAAGGACGGCTTAAAACTCGCCCATCGGGGGTGGCGATGCCGATGTAGACGAGGCCAACGGGTTTTTGATCGGTGCCGCCGCCAGGGCCAGCAATGCCGGTGATGCTTACGCCCCAGTCGGTTTTGAGGCGCGATCGCACCCCCGCAGCCATCTGCTGGGCGACAACATCACTGACGGCTCCCTGGGTCTCTAGGTCGGCTGGGGAGACGCCCAGCAGCTCGATCTTGACGGCATTGTCGTAGGAAATCACCCCACCCCGGAAGTAGGCAGAGCTGCCGGCGGCTGTGGTGAGCAGGTGTCCTAAACCACCGCCGGTGCAGGATTCGGCAACGCTAAGGGTTTGTTGCGCGGTGAGTAGGTATTGACCGACGACGGAGGCTAGGGTATCGTCATCAGCTCCAAAGCAGTCTATGCCGGTGATCTGACGGATTTGCTGCTCGATGGGCGCGATACATGCCTGGGCTTCTGCAGCGGATGAGGCTTGGGTGGAGAGGCGCAACCGCACTTCGCCGTTGCCGGCATAGGGAGCCACGGTGGGATTAGGCAGGGCGAGGAGATGGGCAACATTTTCAGCTAGCCCAGCTTCGGAAATCCCCCAAAATCGCAGAATTCGGCTGTGAATGGGAGCCGTTGCCCACCCCTGCTCCTGCAGATAGGGAACGGCAACCTCTTGCCACATGGTTTTCATTTCTCGGGGAACGCCGGGGAACGTGAGAATCGTCAGCTCCGGTGTGGGCTGCCAGATGATGCCAGGAGCCGTACCCATGCGATTGGTCAGCAGGTCTGCGCCTTCGGGCAAGAGGGCCTGCTTGAGGTTGCTGGGAGACATGGGACGATTCCGGCGGGCATATTTTTCGGTGAGGTCGGCAACGACATCCGATCGCTCCACTAAAGGCACACCAAAAAAGTCGGACAGGGCTGCGGTAGTCAAATCATCGGGGGTGGGGCCCAGGCCACCAGTAAAAATAAGCAAAGAGGAGCGCTGGGCAGCGATCGCCACCACCTGCTGCAGCCGTTGGACATTATCGCCCACCACGGTTTGGTAATAGTGGGGAATACCAAGCTGGGCCAGCTCCGTAGCCAAAAACTGGGCATTGCTGTTGAGAATTTCACCCAGCAGCAGCTCGGTGCCCACACAAATAAGTTCCGCACTGCGATCGCGAGTCATGGGTATCAGGTCGATCCTGTGGATTCAATCTCAGGTTGGATCTGAGGTAATTTCTGAGGCAATTGTATAGGATTGCTTAGCTGCTGGAACGAGAACGAGCGTGGCGTTTTGCTTTCCAGCCAATATAGGCAAACAGCACCGTGGCAGCGATCGCATAGGCAACGCCACTGGGAATATTGGAAAAAGCTAGGGCGAGGCTACCGACCCATAGGGTGAGGGAATAGATAAACAGAACCGTGAGCCGATGGGATAGACCAGCTTCCAGCAGTCGGTGATGGAGGTGGCGTTTGTCGGCAATGAAGGGAGAGTTGCCGCTGCGCAGGCGATCGACAATCACGGCGAACATGTCCAAAATCGGTACGGCTAAAATCAAGTAGGGCAAGAGCACCGCAACGGTGGTGACACTTTTCACTAAGCCGACAACGCCAATACCGGCCAGGGTAAATCCCATATAGTAGGCTCCCCCATCCCCCATAAAAATTTGGGCGGGGTTGAAGTTGTAGCGCAGGAAGCCAAGGGCCCCACCGGCCAAAGCAGCAGCAATCAAAGCAGCGGCCGGCTGGTGCATAAATAGACTCGCGACCAGCATGACCACGGCAGCAATCCCGGATACGCCTGCAGCCAGACCATCGAGGCCATCAATCCAGTTAATGGCGTTGGTCATACCCACCAACCACAGCACAGTGACCGGCAGGCTAATCCAGGCCGGTAAAACCACCAGGCCATGAAAAGGAATGGTGAGAAATTCTATCTGGACGCCTACATACCAAGCTCCAGAGGCTGCTATGGACTGCATCGCCAAGCGGGATATGGCCGGTAGACCAAAGAGATCATCGGCTAAACCAATCAGGAAGAAGACTAGCCCGCCAATCGTCACGCCCCAAATCTCATACTCCTTGTCTTGGGGCAAAATGCCAAATCCGCCCAAGCTCCACACCGTCAGCAGGGCAATTAGGGCACCCAGAAAAATCGAGACGCCGCCAAGGCGCACCATGGGTTGATTGTGAACCTTACGTCCGCCGGGCAAATCAACCTGACCACATTTCAGCCCGATCGCTTTGACAATAGGCGTGCTAATCAGCACAATAACAGCCGAAATGATGAATGCAGCGAGATGGTAAAACTGGGGAGACATCTAAACTCGGTGGGTGCAAACGTAATGGGCGTTTTGGATGGCCACTTGGCCAAGGCTACTATGAACTATACACGCTGAAGACAGTTTCATACCCTAGCAGGTTTATCCTCAGCCGATCTATTCAGCTAACCTTGCCCGGTCATGACATAGGATGCTAGACGCATCCCTTTACCCTACACAGATGATGGAGCTAAGCCGGAAAGACTGTGGGACATTTCCAGCCCCCTATACAAGAGGCGCACGGCTCCTCCCAGAAGAGCGGTGCGCCCCGTAACCTAGTCGCGTCTGAGTCAGTCGCGATCGCCTTGACGTTACACCAACGCCGGTGCGGGCTGGGTGGCCTGCAGGTGGGGGTAGAGGGGGAAGCGATCGCAGAGGGATGCTACGCGCTGACGGCATTGCTCCGCTACGGCTTCATCGTCGGGATTCAGGAGGCGATCGGCGATGATGTTCGCGATTTCGGTGAATTCCGGGACACCCATGCCACGGGTGGTCATGGCGGGGGAGCCAAGCCGTAGTCCGCTGGTCACGAAGGGAGATTCGGGATCGAAGGGTACGGTGTTTTTGTTGGCGGTGATGTTGACGCCGCTCACCAGTTGGTCGGCGCGCTTGCCGGTCATGCCAATAGAGCGCAAGTCTAAAAGCATGAGGTGGTTATCGGTGCCATCAGAGACAATCTTGATGCCACGAGCCTGGAGCTGAGTGGCCATGGCCTGGGCATTTTGGATGACCTGGGCAGAGTAGGTCTTGAAGGCGGGCTGGAGGGCTTCGCCAAAGGCCACGGCTTTGCCGGCAATCACATGTTCTAGGGGGCCACCTTGGGTACCAGGGAACACGGCTTTGTCAAACTGTTTGCCCAGTTCGGGATCGCGGGTGAGAATTAGACCGCCCCGAGGGCCACGCAGGGTCTTGTGGGTGGTGGTGGTGACGACATCACAATAGGGAAGAGGGTTGGGATGGTGACCGCTGGCTACGAGCCCGGCAATGTGGGCAATATCTGCAAGCAGGTAGGCACCGACTTCGTCGGCGATCGCCCGGAAGCGATCGAAGTGGATGATGCGGGGATAGGCGGAGTAGCCGCAGATGATCAGCTTGGGCTTGTGCTGCAGGGCTAGCTCGCGAATGTTGTCGTAGTCGAGTTGCTCGGTTTCGGGGCTGACGCCGTAGTGGCAAACCTTGAACCATTTACCCGATACATTCACGGGCGAGCCATGGGTGAGGTGGCCGCCATGGGATAGATCCATGCCCATGATTGTGTCGCCGGGCTGCAAAAGCGCTAGGAAGACAGCGAAGTTGGCTTGTGCGCCAGAGTGGGGCTGGACGTTGGCATGGGCTGCACCAAAGAGTTCCTTGGCGCGATCGATAGCAACTTGCTCAACGCGATCGATAAATTCACAGCCGCCATAGTAGCGTTTACGGGGTAGCCCTTCAGCATATTTGTTGGTTAAAACCGAGCCTTGGGCTGCTAGGACGGCAGCAGAGGTAAAGTTTTCGCTAGCAATTAGCTCTAGGTGTTCGCGCTGGCGCTGTAGCTCCTGCTGAAGAATTTCTGCTACAACTGGGTCGGACTGGTTCAAAAAATCTGCGTTAGTCTGAGTCACAAGTAAGCTCTCCGAAACTCTTGGTCACAATGATTAGGCGTAGCCGATCTCTCCCTATAGGCGGTGGGTGATAGGCAGATGACGATATCGGGGTGGCATGGGGGTTTTAGGGATGCATCTTGCCTTGGAGGTGCCATGTAAGCTAGGGGCGATCGCCAATGTCAGGTAGGAGAACCCTAGGTTTAGACTGGCTCACCCAACCTTGGCAGTACATGGTGCGATCGCTCAAGTCTTTCATTGTAGCGTCATTTTTTCAGGGCACAGCGGCTATTTTTGGTCGGAAGGATCGGTTTTATGCAGCAGAATCGATCTCTAATTGGTGACCTGATCGTGATCTAGGTTACGACAGCGATCGCCTTCCCATGGAATGCTGAAAGACCTTAGCTGATGGCTTCAAGTCCTTGCAAACCTATTGTAAATGTATGGATATGTATGGATTGCCCAGTGTTCCTTGATCCCCTCCCATACAATAGGAAGAGAATGCTACTGCAGGTGGCACTCTCAAGACACGTTATCGACATAGGGAATGGAGGTGGCTGATGTTAGTCATTCTCACCGAACGTCAATTACTCTCACCGCAGCATGTGTGTCAAGGATGCTTGATGGCAGATCAAAGCGGGCAGCCCCGCTGGCACGATGGGCGATTGATGTGTGGTCGGGCGCTGGGGAAAGGGGGTGGCCCTGCCAACCAGTATGAATGCCAGATGGGTTTCCGGGTTGCCAATATTGATTAGCCGGTTGATGAGTTGTTGCGCTGATGGACGAACAACACTCCTGCAATTCTGCTTCTCTGATCAATTGGGTTAGCGTTAGACGTTAGCGTGCCCCAACAGAATCTAAACGGAATCTGAGCTGGTGCTGGGTTGAGCCCCGTGAAACCCAGTCTCCATAAAACGATGGGTCAGTCAACCGGGTCGGTTAGATGAGTCGGCAACCAACCCGCGATCGCCCCTACCGCAAGTCAGCTATTCAAGACGGTTCTCGGGAATCCGCCCATCGGCCGTTTGGGGAAACCTGTTAGATTAAGCCTAGGGCGCTGTGCTGTAACGCATGTCACGAAGAGCAGTACGGCCGCCTCATAACCCTTTGTTTTAGAGGAGCTTGAACGCATGACGTGGCGTAGTTCAACAACCACCGTGAGCGATCGCATTTTTGCTTGCCTACCCTACCTTCTACCGTTGATTGAAGGGCTGATGCTAGGGCGCTTCATCTTCGCTCAGTTTCCAGCGCTGCAGGTGGTGCTCATTCCCATTTTCCCGATCCTGCAACTGTATAGCAGCATTCCCTTTGCGGGGCTGATCATCTTCTTCGCCCTACTGCTGTTGGTGGTGCGTAACCCGTCCATTAGCCACTTCATTCGCTTCAATACCATGCAGGCGATCATGATTGATATCATCATCATCGTCAGCAGCTTGATTCTCAACTTGCTGGGCAATGGTCTGAGTACCGGGTTGATTGGCGAAACCGTCAACAACGTCCTGTTCCTAGGCATGATTGCGGCAGTGGGCTATTCGGTGGTGCAGTCGGCCCTGGGTCGCTATGCCGAAATCCCAACGATTTCCGATGCGGTTAATCTTCAGGTGCGCTAGCGGCATCGGGTTCAGCCGGGGGCATGGTGTAGCTCATGAGGGCGCGATGGAAGACCACACCCCCGCGAGTCACGGTTTCCGTGGCATCGGTGCGGAACCCGAACTTGGCAAACAGGGGGCGACTTAGTTCGCTAGCTTCGGCGCGCAGGTTAAGGAGATGGTGCTGTTGAGCCCAGGCTATGGCCGTAGACAGCAGGCGTGATCCAATCCCTTGCCGTCCATAATCGCCATGGACAAAGAGAGCACTCACCAAGCCGTCGTCCATAAGCCCCACAAACCCTAGGATGCGATCGCCCTCCTGCGCCACCCATATCCGGCCGTCTTGCAGCCAATGCTGAAAGCGATCGCTGTCTTGGGGAGGGGCGGCCCAGGCTTGAACTTGCTCGGGACTATAGTACTCGGGAGCCAAGGTCGTCACGGCGTGGACGAAGATTGCTTCGAGCTTAGGGCTATCGTCGATAGTGGCGGTGCGAATGATCATGACAGGCGATCGCGATGGATTACTGCAGGGTGATAAATCGTCGGAGGGCATCCACCATGGTGGGCGGCCAGCGGCGAGTGGTCTCTACCCACTGAATATCTTTATAGCGACGATCAAGACCGATGGCAGCCACCCAATTGCTCTCGGCTTCGCCTAGTTGCCCGGTAACCCAAAGGGCAGCGGTGAGAGCAGCGCGCATGTCGGCAAAACGGGGATATTTGCGTACCAGATTGCGCATTTGCCGCAGGGCGTCTTCGGTTTCGCCCACTTGGTACAGGGCAAGGGCGTGATTCGCTTGGGCAAACGCGTATTCAGGGGCGAGGTCGGCGGCAATTTTGTAGTCGGCGATCGCTTCTTGCCAGTTGCCCAGACCCGCTTGGGCATTACCGCGATTGTTGTAAGCGGCGGGATCGTTGGGTTCGAGTTCTAGAACGCGGTTATAGTCAGCGATCGCCTCTTGGAATTTGCCCAACCCTTCTAGGGCCGTACCGCGATTCAGGTAGGGATCCGGGGCGCTGGGGGCCAGGCGAATGGCTTGGTTATAGTCGGCGATCGCCTCTTCGAGTTTATTTTGGCTCACCCGAGCATTGCCGCGATTGCTCCATAGGGCAGGATTATCGGGCAGTTGCTCTAGTAGGTCTGTCCAATAGGCTTCGGCGGTGGCAAAGTCGCCAGCATTAGTGGCGGTGAAGGCCTGATCGCGGAGTTGTTCAACAGCGTCTTGGTCGGCGCTGGGTAGCTCTTCGGGAATGGCCTGCCCCCAAGCAGCGCCTGGCATCAGCCACAGGAGGCAGGCGAGCAGCAGGGGTAAAACGGTGGGTAGAAATCCCAGATTGGGGCGTTTGATTAGCATCGTTTCTTAACGTGGAATGAGCGGTAGGTTGGGATCGCAGTCAGTCGGGCGATCGCTACTATGATTGTAAGAAGATTGTAAGACCTGTGCTGGTTGGAGCTAGGGTAAACCAGGGCGATCGCGTGAGGAGTTGGGAACCGTTGATCGATTCATCGCAAAACTGGGCAGCATCTGGAGATTCGGCGGATGATCTGCATGATTTGGATGCGGTCATTGACGATGTGCAGTCCCTCCAGCATGACCTCAGCTACCAGCTCGCCCAAGATACATTACGGCAGCTTGTGCAGCAGCTTGACCTGACACCCCGAGAGCAGGCGGGGTTGAGCCACGAGATTGAACAACTCACAGCGATGCAGACCAAGCTAGAACAGCAGGTAGTGCATATTGCCGTATTTGGCATGGTGGGGCGGGGGAAGTCATCGTTGCTGAATGCGCTGCTGGGGCAGGAGGTGTTTGCCACGGGTGCCGTCCATGGAGTAACGAAGACGGTGCAGGGAGCAGCTTGGCAGGTATCCCAAGAGGCGATCGCCGGCTGTGATCAGGATCTATGGACAGTCTCCCTACCGGGGGTTGGTGGATCCCGGATTGAGCTGCTGGATACGCCGGGTCTGGATGAAGTGGGCGGCGAAGCGCGGGAGGTTTTGGCGCGGCAAATTGCCCAACAGGCGGATCTGATTTTGTTTGTGGTGGCCGGGGATATTACCCAGGTAGAATATCAGGCCCTGTCGCAGTTGCGGGAGGCCAGTAAGCCGATGCTGCTGGTGTTCAACAAGGTGGATCACTACCCACCGGGCGATCGCCAAGCTATTTATGAAACGATTCGCGATCGCCGCGTGCGAGACTTGCTATCGCCCGAAGAAATTGTCATGGCGGCGGCGGCTCCAGTGGTGACCCAAGCAACGCGGCGAGCAGATGGCAGTCTGGCCATGCATCAAACCCAGGGCACACCACAGGTGGATGACCTGAAGCTGACGATTCTCAACCTGCTGCATCGGGAGGGGCGATCGCTGGTAGCGCTGAATACGCTGCTCTATGCCGATACGCTGAATGACCAGCTCGTGCGTCGTAAGCTGGAGATCCGCGATCGCAGTGCGGAAGATATGATCTGGAGTGCGTCGATTGCTAAGGCAATGGCGATCGCCCTCAATCCAGTCACGGCGCTGGATCTCCTGGGGGGAGCAGCAGTGGATTTGACGATGATCTTGGTGCTCTCGAAACTCTACGGCATTCCCATGACGGAGCACGGAGCCCTGAATCTGTTGAAAACCATTGCCCTAGGCATGGGGGGAATTCCCTTGAGTGAGCTACTGGCCACCTTGGGACTCAGTTCCCTCAAGGGGCTGCTTGGCCTCGCCGCTCCAGCCACCGCCGGGCTGTCTCTGGGGCCCTATATTCCCGTGGCGATCGCCCAAGGCAGTGTGGCGGGAGTCGCGTCCTACAGCATTGGCCAAGTAGCGAAGGTGTATTTAGCCCAAGGGGCAACCTGGAGCGACACGGGGCCCAAGGCGGTGGTGCAGGATATTTTGGAAACCCTGGATGAAACGTCGATTCTCAACCGGATCAAAACGGAACTAGCGGCTAAGCTGGGGCAGCCTCGGGCAAGGTCTGATGGATGAAATTATGAATGAAATTGGGGCTTCGACTAGCTCAGCCCGAACGGGGTTGGGTGCGTGAGCTGGCTGGGGCGATCGCTGTAGTATCCTTCGGCGAGTCAAGCTTACCGACGATGATCCAGAGGCGATCGCTCCTAGGACTCTCTATCCTGTCTAGCAGGATCTAGCCATTCAGCACCTTAGCCGCAGCGCTGACCCCGGCACCGGGGGTGAAGCCTTCAGCATGGAGGGCTTGCAGGGCTGCTTCGATGGCGGCGATCGCGGTTAAGATATCGCGATCGCTGACAAAGCCGAGGTGACCAATGCGGAAAATCTTGCCTTTGAGGTGATCCTGACCACCGGCCAGGGCAATGTCAAACTGCTTGCGCACGATCGAGCGAAGCTGTTCGGCATCCACGCCGCTGGGCATGACAGCCGTAACCGCTGGGCTAGCGTGGGAATCTGGGGCAAAGAGGGGCAAATTGAGGGCAGCGATCGCGGCACGGGTGGCGGCACGCTGACGGGCGTGGCGGGCAAAGATGGTCTCCAATCCTTCGGCTTTCATCATCCGCAGGGCGGCTTGCAGGGCCACGATCAGATTGATGGCGGGGGTGAAGGGATTGGTGTTTTTAACCGCTGATTTACGATATTTGCCAAGATCTAAGTAGTAGCGGGGGAGCTTGGCGGTTTCGTAGGCGGTCCAAGCCTTAGGGCTAACGGCGACAAAGCTGAGCCCTGGGGGAATCATGTAGCCTTTTTGGGAACCGGAGCCAACAATATCCAAGCCCCATTCATCGATGGGCAAGGAGCAGGCTCCAAGGCTGGTGACCGCATCAACGATAATCAGCGCTCCATGGGCTTTCACGACTTGGTTAATGGCTTCAAGATCATTCAGCACGCCGGTGGAGGTTTCGCTGTGGGTGAGAATGACGGCCTTAATCGTTTTCTCGGTATCCGCTTCTAGCAGGGTGCGGAACTGCTCTGGATCAAGAGGCTTGCCCCATTCCGCAGACACCCGCTCGACGTTGAGACCATAGGCTTCGCATACTTCGGCCCAGCGATCGCCAAATTTACCATTGCAGCCCGCCAAGACGCGATCGCCAGGGCTGAGAACGTTAATAATACCGGCTTCCATGGCTCCGGTACCGCTGGCGGTGAGCACCAGTACATCATTTTGGGTTTGGTGCAGCCATTTCAATCCCTCCGTCACCTCCGCCATAATGGCGGAAAAGTCGCCGCTGCGATGACCAATAGGATGTTTACCCAGGGCTTGCAAAACTTGTTCCGGAACGGGTGTGGGCCCCGGAATCATCAACATCAACTTATCGTCCATCTGTCCATCCTACTTCTAAGCAAACAGTCTATGCCTTCTGCCGTAGCGCGTGACGCTGGGCTGGCGATCGCCCCCTCGGGTGACTGGAAGGCAAGCGAGTATGGGTACCTTTCCTATCCTCTCGCCCCTTGTCCTCGGTTGGCATACTTCAGGATGCCATAAGTTAGGAAGTCCATAAAGATTCTTCCCGAAAGAATTTATGCTACGGCGATTTGGCTAGACCTGAATAGATGGGATCAGGCACTGCTAACTGGGGTCTGCGTCGCTCTGATCGGCGGGAGGAATGGAGTCAGAGGAGGCTGGGGGCGCTGGGGGGCGGGAACTCGGCCGCCGCAGGCGTCGCCGAATCAAGAAATCGGGAACAGCTAGGGTACCAAAATGGGAGCTGAGGGTGGCGTCTTCCGCATCATCACCATCACTGACGGGCAGGGTTTGCATGGCGTCGAGCAAGTCTGCCAGAGCCGGAATGATATCGGGGTTGGGCGTGCCGCTGTCGGTGAGGGTCTGCTGCAAAGCATCCCGTAGTTGGCGCATCTGACGCTGACTGACCGTATAGCGATCTTTCCAGTGCTGAACCGCGGCTTCATATTCGCTGGCCTGCTTAGCCTGTTTCAAAATCTGCTCTTGCATTTCCGCATTTTGGCGATCGCGCTCTGTCAGGCAAGCATGTTGGCGATCGCGTTCACTTTCCAGCTCTTGGCACTGCTGCTGGAGTTTAGCAATTTGGCGGGCTTGCTGCTCCATGTGCTGTTCCAGGCTTTGGCGCTGCAGCTTTGCACGGGCCAGTTTTTGAATCGGCGTTTGCCCATCCTCATCGGCCGGGGATGGATCTGGAGCACCTAGCCAATGTTCGGCAGCGGCATCAGAGCTGGTGGCGGCTTGGGAAGGAGTAGGATCCGCCTCGGTTTGCAGCGATCGCTCTTCTAGACGCAGGTACAGTTCCCGAATGCGCTGATGGCAGGCGCTGATTTCCATCTCCAGTTCCACCACGCGGGAATGGGCGGTGAGGGCTTCGGCTTCAAGGTCGAGAATCTGCCGCTGACGTGCTTCTAGGGCGGTTTGCAGATCCTTAATGGTGGTATCGAGGCGCTGGTAGTGGGCGCGGGTTTCATCCCGGTCGGTCTCAAGGCGATCGTGGAGACCTTCGAGGACGGTGTGGTGATCATCCGCGAGGGTATTGATGCGCTCTAAGAGCTGGAGGAAAAATTGATCGCGATCGCCCATACCGGCCCGATACATCTCGATGGCCTGCTGCTGGCGTTCGAGCTGCATTTTCAACTGGGCGATCGCCTGCCGTTGGATACTGGCATAGGCTTCGGTGGTCGCCAACTGGGTTTCTAAAATGCCCTGGTCTCGTACTTTCAGCCGCAGTTCATCCAAGTACAGGAGCGCTTGGTCGAGGGCTTGCTCTAGGTGATAAATGCGCGAAAGCTGTTCATCATTGAGGGAACAAACCTGGGCAATTTCATGCACGAGGGTCTGCTGATCCACTCCAGCGCTAGAAAGCTGCAGCAAGGCTTGGCTAGCCACACGGCTCCACTGATAGCGCGACTGGTCGTCCACAGACCAAAAACCATGAGGGCGAGATACCTCTGGTTGCGACACTCAGAACCTCCGAAACGTTGCTAATACTAGTTAGGGCGTGATAGGGCAAGGTCTGGACTTGTCTGCTCAATCCAGCTAGCTCTAAGATCCATGGTCGGCGATGGTTATAAGCCTACAAGCACCCCGCGCCTTCATGGTTAGAACCAAATGATCAGAATCGCATGGTCAGAATCGCATGGTCAGAACCGATACAGCTACCCCTAGGGGATATGACCATGCTGTAAGCTTACTATACTCTCTCCCTAGAGCTACAGGCATGTGTTTGCTAAACTACATTTCCCACCGTTGCCAGAGCATTTTGCTCAGGATCGGCTGGGGACTGGGAGAACCCTGGTTGACGAACCCACCTTGAAGCCCCTCACCCCAAACCCTTCTCCCAGTCGGCTGCTAAGGACATACCAATCGATCTCTGACTCATGGTCTCAAAACCCCATACTCTAGGGTCTTGATTTCTCACTAGTAGCCTGCCTATGACCTGCAACATGGCTTCCGCATCCAGTCGTCACAAGGCGGTGCATTACGGCTTCAAGCACCCTACCAGGCAAGGATTTCAGGACTTGTGGTCACCCAACCGGGAAAACAATGCGTCAGCCCATCCGGGAAGAACCTTGCTCACCGAGAACCTGGTTTAGAGTAGTTCGATTTTGGAGAGGCATGTTTTTTCCGAGGCGGACGCTGATAGCGGGATGCCTTATTATTACGGCGACGCTCCCTGCGCCACTGGGATAGGCGTTTCTGGGCCCGGGCCAGGGGAGAAAGGTGATCGCTATCCGGGGGCGGGAGTTGAGTATCTTTGGTCTGCCACCAAGCGCCAGCCAGCCCCCCGGCTGCTCCACCAATTACCCCCAAAAGCAAGGTTAAAACCGGATTGTAGCCTAAAATTCCAAATCCCAGAATGAATACAATTGCAAATTTAATGCCTGTACTAACAGCGGTTCTGGTCATGCTGTCGCTAGTGATCGGTTGCCTTTAGTGTAGCAAGGGTTTGTTGAAGCAGGTCGGCGGGGGATTGGGCCGCATCGAGGGAGATCACATAGGGCTGTTCGTCGCTACTGAAGGGCTGGAAGGTTTGCTGGCGCAAGATATCCACGTTGGCATCGGCAATGTCGCCGGTGCGAGCTTGCAGGCGAGCTGCCAGCAGATCTAGGGGAGCGTCGCAGTGGACAAGGTGCAGGGGCAGTTGGGCGGCTTGGGCCTGGGCGATCGCTGCCTGTCGATAGTCTTGGCGATCGTACTTGGCGTCTAGAATCACGGTATAGCCATCCTGGGCCAGCTTAATGCCCAGGGATAGGAGGCGATCGTAGGTTTGGGCGGTCATGGCGGGGGTATAGAGATCGTCGCCACCGCGTTCGTAGAGCGGTACGCCACCCAGATGTTTGCGCACGGCGTCGGAACGAATGTGGATACCCTCTAGGGCGGTGGCGATCGCTCGTCCGAGGGTGGTTTTTCCCGATCCCGATAGCCCAGACATGATGATCAACCGGCCAGTTCGGGGTTGGCTGAGCTGCCAGGCCAGGCGATAGTAGAGCGCGGCTGTCTCAGAGATAGATTGCTTGTCTTCTGATGGGATACCCGGATCGTTGAGCAGGAAGGAGGTCACCTTGGCGCGAACGTAGGACTGGCGGCTGACGTAGAGGGGAAGAATGTGCAGTCCGTCCCAATCGCCAGAGGCTTCTGCATAGGCATTTAAGAAACAGGTGCTGAGATCGGGGCGCTCTCGGGCCAGCAAGTCCATGACAATGTAGGCAATGTCGAACATGACATCGACAAAGCGGAAGGGTTCGTTGAATTCAATGCAGTCGAACAGCCAAAGCCGTCCTTGCCAGTCGCAAATATTCCGCAGGTGTAGGTCGCCGTGGCATTCTCGGATGCGATCGCTCTCCATCCGGTCTTGAAACAGGTCTTGCCGTTCAGCAAAGAAGCGATCGGTGTAGTGGCGGGTTTCGTCAAACTGCTGCTGGGTTTGGGGGCCGCCGATGTACTGTTCGGTTTGGTCGTAGTTTTCGTCGATGGATTGGCGGACGCTGGCAATCTCCCCAAAGCTGCGAATGTAGTCGCTGGTGACGGTGGTTTGGTGGAAGGCAGCGATCGCTTGGGCCAGTGCTTGCAGACGGCTCTCGGTGAGTTCGCCGCGATCAAAGCAGGCGGTGAGCAGGGCGTCTTGAGGAAACTGCCGCATTTGTACGGCATAGTCGATGATGGACTCGGTGGGCGGGTTGGGCTGGCTAGCAAGCTGGAAGCGATCGCCCGCTTGGACAATCGGCAGCACCGCTAGGTAAAGCTCAGCGGCGGTGCGTTGATTCAGCCGCAGTTCTTCTTGGCAAAAGTGACGACGCTTGTCCAGGGTGGCATAGTTGAGAAACCCAAAGTCCACCGGCTTTTTCACCTTGTAGGCATAGTCTCCAGTCAGCAGCACGTAGGACACGTGGGTCTGGATGAGCTGGATGGGTTCCTGCACGGGATGGGGGTAAAATCCGGGCTGGAGCATCTGTTGAATGAAGACTGGCAGCGTCGTCTCGGTCATGGGTTACAGGCCACGAAGTTAGCGAGACGATTGTAGCGAATTATCGGTTACCCAAGGCCAGCACAAGGCTAATAGCGGCGATCGCCCCCAGCAAAACCCAACCGCCCCGTTGACCGATCCAACCCCGGAAGCGATTACCCCAGCTAGGCCGGTAGGCGATCGCCTCTGGGCTCTGCTCCGTGGAAGTATAGAGGGTGCAGCTTTCAGCATAGGGGCGCTGGGGGAAGGTGCAGGTATCGTCGGCGTGGTAGAGGCAGGTGGCGCAAAGAGAGCCGCTGGGGGATTGGTACAGCGGAATACCAGGATGACCAAAGGCCTTGAGGGGAGCACGGCAGAAGGGGCAGGCGATCGCCTCCTCTGGAACGGACTGGTGACAGTGGGGACAGTCTGGCATGGGCTGGGTTGGTATCAGCAGAACTGTCTTTATCCTAGCGGTTACCCAAAGATAGACACGCTCCCAGAGATCCATTAGTCCCACAGATCCATTGGAGTCCATTGGAGATGTATAGCCCAGGGATGGCCTTCAGGAATTGCTCTCCCAGGAATTGTTCTCCCAGGAATTGCTCTCCCAGGAATTGCTCTCCCAGGGATCGATGCAGGGATGGATGAGGGGATCGATGATCAGGTGGGGCCTACTCTTGGGCAGGCGGCACGGCTACGGGAGCAGGGCGATCATGTCTGAGAGATTTGCTCAGAAGATATTTGACAGCGAAGACCATGCCCACTCCCGATAGCCAGTAGGGACTGAACACCAGCAGCCAGATGATCAGCTGAACAAGGTCTACAGTCAGGTCACCGACCGCAACTTTGGCCTGCTGCCAGGTGCGGCTAATTTGCGTGCCTGCGGATGGATCACCCGAGGCGATCGCTCCTTCCGTTTGCAGGGTGAGGCGAATGGTGGAATAGCTGACCTGGTTGCGCAGGGCGCTGAGCTGGGCGTCAATTTGTTCGATGGAGGCGCGAATGGTATCCAGTTCGCGAGCCACGGTGAGCACGTCGTTCATATCGCCCGATCGCTCCATGATGCCGAGGACAAGCTCCTCGGACTTGCGCAGGTTCCGCAAGCGAGCGTCATAGTCTACCAGTTGTGCCGATACGTCTTGGGCGGAGAGGCTTTGCTGCTGAATGTCACCTAGTTCAGACAGGGCGGCGATCGCTCCATCCAGTTGGGCTTGGGGCACCCGTAGTTCTAGAGAAGCAGAGCGGGGCTGTTGCTCATCCCGAGGGCGTGTGGTGTTCAGGGAGAGGAGATCGCCTTGGTATTGGCGGGCGATGGCATTGACGGTAGCCAGACTATCATCGATGGACTCGACTTGGATGATCAGGTCAGCCTGCTTGATCAATTGGGGCTGCGATCGCGGCACGGTGGTAGCGGCGGCGAGGGACGGGGCACCGGCTTGGTTCTCTGCACCGGGAACGGCCTCGGGGCTGCTGGGAGCCACCATGTCTCCACTAGCGGGCGCTGCAGACTCCGCCATCTGGCTCTCGTTGGAGGGAGCTGCCGCACAACTGACCATGAGGGTACCGCTAGCTAGTATGAGACCTAGGAGCGATCGCCCTTGCCGCTGAATTGAATAAACCATGACTCTCATCCTCTGCTTGTAAACCATCGGTGTTAATAGCTACAGCTATTCTGGCTGGTTTGCCGAAGAGATGGAGTTAGGTTACAAAAATGGAAACCTAGGCCAGGGGCTGGGCTGATGGACTGGGCTGATGGACTGGGCTGATGGACTGCCCCATCGTTTCCCCTTATGAGTCCCACCAAGACGAGCAAGTACAACTCTCTCAAAGCCCCTCTACCGACCTAGGAGAAGGCTTTGGGGTGAGGGTCTAGGTTTGCTTAGCACAACCTCTAGTTCAACCTTGCTCAGGCTAGCGGGGATATCAGCTAGGGATGCAGTTGTCTGAGGATCACCTGCAGGCGATCGTAGTCGTCTTTCAGCAAAATGCTCAGGGTGCGGCCAACCTGCACCAGCCAGTCGCGATCGGCTTGACGGACGCTATAAATCTGCCGGATGGACGCGGCAATCAGGGCATCGACGGGGGTGTTGTTGAGGTCGAGGAGCGATCGCAAAAAGTCGAGGCGATCGGTGAAGCTGATGATCTCCTCGGGTTGGCAGTAGTACACCGCTTGGTGAACTTGCGGCGGGCGCGGCGGTAGATATTGGTAGGTGACGGTGGCGGGGCGCTTGCCGTTGGCGGTCTGGGGCGGTTGGAAGCCAACTAAGGCAGCGTTAAACTCGGTTTTGAGCATGGCAAAAATCTGGGGCTGCTGCTCTCGTAGTTCTTGCAGCGATAGCCCCAAGGCCCGAGCCCGATGGACAGAGTCGATGGGGCTGGTGGTGGCATGGTAGACCACGGCGTAGATTTGGTTGCCGGATTCTTCGTCCATAGCTTTCACCCAACTACCGAAAGGTGGCATGGCGGGGAAGCTGAGGTCATCCGGATCTAGGCACTGGGCCAGGAATTGCGTGGTTGACGTTTCGACCACTTCTGCAAAGTGACCCGGTGTGCGGCGCTGGGTGGCAAATTGGGGGAGAGGCAGTCGCATGGTGGGGAATGTTGAGGGGCGATCGCCTCCTCTTGCCTCTTACCTTGGGCCATGGGGGCGATCGCTCAGACCACCCCAATCATACTGAATGGCTAGACATTTGGCGATTTTTGCCGATTCCCCTAAATTCACCTAGACCGGTCTATTTCTTACGTCCGGCGGTTGCGTCCACAGCTTCAAGCTCAGACAGGGTAAACGTTACGAGTTTGTCCCAGTTGCCACCTTCAAAGAGTACAGCGGCTTTGCCATCGCTGATGCGCTGCACTAAGCCTTGAAATCCATAGTAGGTATCATCAAGATTGGTGACCCGAACGGCTGATCCAGGGAAAATCATGGTGTGTCTAAACCTTTAAGCTAGCGTTTCCATAGTTCAATGTAGACGATTCTAGGACGAGAGCGATCGCTGGGAGACATGGGATCGCTCCTAGCATGATCAGTGGGTAGACTCAATGCAATGCACCTAGGTTGCCGAGTTTCGACGTCGCTCAACCCTCGTCTTGCAAGAGTTTGAGCTACATTGCCGGGTTTTGACTTCGCTCAACTCTCTTCTTATAAGAGTTTGAGCTACATTGCCGGGTTTCGACTTCGCTCAACCCTCGTCTCATCAGGGTTGGAGCATTGAGCGACGTCGAAATGAGTGACGTCGAAAGGCTTGCCAATAGCTACCTTCTCCCACTTCGTCAAAATCGTAGACGCTGACTGCGATAGTTGGCAATGGATTCCACGATGCCTAGAGCTATAAAGTTCGTCAGCAGCGCCGATCGCCCATAGCTAACCCACGGGAGCGGAATGCCGGTGACAGGCGCTAGACCAATGGTCATGCCCACGTTGACGAGCACCTGAAAAATGAGCATGGATAAGACGCCAATGGCAATCAAGGAGCCGAAGTTATCCTTGGCATTTTGAGCAATAATCACCAATCGCAGGCAAATCAGCCAAAAGGCAACCAGCATGACCATGCAGCCAATAAAGCCGAGTTCTTCACCGACGGCAGAGAAAATGAAGTCGGTGTGTTGTTCTGGAATGAAGCTGAGCTGGGTTTGGGTTCCCTGGTTCAACCCACGTCCCCATAGCTGCCCAGAGCCAATGGCAATGCGCGATTGAATGAGGTGATAGCCACCGCCTAGGGGGTCTTTATCGGGATCCAGAAACAGGATGAGCCGATCTTTTTGATAATCTTTCAACAATCCCCAGAGCACCTGCCCCAAGCCACCAGAGACAAGGTTGACGACGGTGGCTCCCAATGCCCCAAAGAAAGCCCAAGGCAGGGTACGCCAGCCAATGACACCCATAGCCACAACCCAGATGACCCAGACTGGAAAGGACATGTTGAACAGAATGGCGGCAGCTAGGGGAGAAACGAGCAGCACCAGCCAGCCTGGATTGGCATTGCCCCAGTAGAGCATGCCCAGGGTGATGGCTCCAAAGACAAGGGACGTCCCGAGGTCGGGCTGGATGAACACAATGCCCCAAGGAACAGCGATCACGGCCAGAGCCTTGATCATCATGGGCAGCGTAGAGGCAGTACGTTCATGCAGAACGCCTGCCAAGGTGATAATGGCTCCGATTTTGGCAAATTCGGAGGGCTGGATATTGAAGCCGCCGATGGTAATCCAGCGCTGCGCACCCAGGGCCTCGGTACCCATGAACATCACGGCTAACAAGGAAATATTGGTGATCAGATAGATCAGCCAGTACCACTGGATGAGGTTGTCATAGCGCCAGCGGGCCAGGATCATAACGACCAGTAACCCAATTCCACCAATCACCCAATGTTGCCACCAGTCTGTTAAGCCTTCGCTCAACTCGGTGCTGCGGATGATGATCCCAGCAAAAAGGGTCATGCTAGTCACAATCATCAGCAACAGCCAGTCCATGTCCTGCCAAGGCTGGACGATGCCTCGTAGACTGAAGCGCTTTGAGATGGATTTATACGTCATAAAGGGTTGAGAGCGTGGGAGGAGCAGGGAAGCGATCGCGTTGTTGATCGCTCAGAATAGTCTTCACGGTCTAGGCTAGGCACTCAGGGCAGCTACAGAAACTCGGGCGGCAACCTGTTGAGTGATGGCGGTCAAGGCCTTGGCGGAAGCGGACTCAGGAGCTGCGAGCACAATGGGAATGCCGCGATCGCCCCCTTCGCGAACAGCAGGTTCGAGGGGCACACAACCCAGTAGGGGCACTCCTAGCTCTTGGGCCGTTTTTTCGCCGCCACCGGAGCCAAAGATGTCATATTGGCGATCGGGTAGGTCAGGGGGAATGAAATAGCTCATGTTTTCCACGATACCAATCACCGGCACGTTGAGCTGTTGGAACATTTTCAGACCGCGCCGGGCATCGCTGAGGGCCACGGATTGGGGGGTGGTGACAATGACGACACCGGCCATGGGAACGGCTTGGGCCAGGGTAAGCTGGGCATCGCCGGTGCCAGGGGGTAGATCAACAATGAGGTAGTCCAACTCGCCCCACTGCACTTGGTAGAGGAATTGACGGATGATGCCGTTGAGCATGGGGCCGCGCCACACCACGGGCTGATCGCGATCGATCAGGAAGCCCATGGAGGCGACTTTGATGCCGTGGTTGAACGCAGGCGCGAGGACGTCACCCTGGGGGCTGGCCTGCACCATCACTTTAGCGTCAGATAGACCCAGCATGATCGGGGCATTGGGGCCATAGATATCAGCATCTAGGAGACCGACCGTAGCTCCGGCAGCGGATAGGGCAGCAGCGATGTTGACAGCGACGGTACTTTTCCCGACGCCACCTTTGCCACTGGAGACGGCGATGATGTTGCGAACGCCGTCGATGCCTTGGCGATCGGGGAGGGATTTTTGTTGGGGGGTTTCAGCGGTGACGTCTACGTCGATGGTCTCCACACCGGGCAGGGTTTTAATCGCGGCTTTGCATTCGTCTACGATAAATTCTCGGAGGGGGCAGGCGGGGGTGGTGAGCACCAAGGTAAATTTCACCTGTCCTTGGTCGATGGCAACATTGCGGATCATGTTGAGTTCGACCAGGCTCTTTTGTAGTTCGGGGTCTTGTACGGGGCGCAAAACCTCTAAAACAGACTGAGCATCAAGCGTTTCAGGCATTGTGTTCTCCAAGCTCGGCGGGCGATCGCCCTTAGCTAGCAATCACCCCATGATACGGTTCTTAATGATCAATCTTAACGCTAGGGGCGATCGCTCTCTCAAGGGACTGTCGATGGTTAGCATATGGCTTCGTCCCATGGCGGATCTTGGCGTAGCTAGATCCGGTTACTGCACCCTGATGGAGCGATCGGATGAGCGATTAGATCAGGGTGCTTAGCCTTGACTCCTGCGCTGGGTGAGGATGAGTTCGGCGATCGCCAAGTCAACCGGGGTAGTGACTTTGAGGTTCGTATCTTCGCCCATGACAATCTTCACCGCTCGTCCGCATTGCTCGAAGAGTGCCGCATCATCGGTGACGTCCCAGCCGTTGCGCTGACCCTCGGCATGGCAAGCTTTCAGGTCATCCACGTGGAAACCTTGGGGTGTTTGGGCGGCCCAGAGCTGGCGGCGATCGGGTGTGTCGAGGATGAGCTGAGAGCCGGGGTCAACCACCTTGATCGTATCCTTGACCGGGATGGCAGCAATTAGCCCGGCATGGACTTGCAGGGCCTCTGCACAGCGATCAAACAGGTCGGGGGTGGCCAGGCAGCGGGCCCCATCGTGGATGAGAACGCGGTCGGCGATCGCGGGTAGAGCTTTGAGGCCGTTGTAGACCGACTCTTGGCGCGTGCTGCCGCCGGGGATGAAATGGACGAGTTTGATGATGTCGAGCCGGGTGGCGATCGCCTTAAACTCTTGCCAATCATGGGGTTGACCAATAATGCCAATCCAGTGAATAGAGCGAGCGGCAACAGCGGCCTTCAGAGTCCAAGCAAGAATTGGGTCTCCCAAGAGCGGTAGGAGTAATTTGTTGCGATCGCTGCCCATGCGCCGCCCTGATCCGGCGGCCGGAATGAGTAAATACACGGCTTGTGTTCAGTCCTCCCATGACGACGAGACGTATAACGTGAAGCTGCAAAATCCGTTGCAAAATTCCTACAAGCCAGCCCCCTCTAAAGAAGTTTTCTAAGGATGGAGCAGGATTGAGCAATATTCCCCCCTATCTTCCCCTAAAATAATGAGCGGAATAAGCGTCATGAAACATTCTTATGCGAGTAGTAGCTCTTGTCCCTGGCGGGATTGGCGATCAGATTTTGTTTTTCCCGACCTTGGACAGCCTCAAGCGAACCTACCCCCATGCCGTGATTGACGTGGTGGTTGAACCCCGCGCCAAGGCAGCATACCGGGTTTGCAAGTCTGTGAACGATGTATTGCTGTTTGACTTCAAAGATCGAAACAGTCCGGCTGACTGGGCAAATTTGCTCGGTGTGATTCGCGATCGCTACTACGATGTTGCTATTTCCTTAGGGCAACGCTGGGGAGTTGGTTTTCTCCTCTGGCTGACTGGGGTGCCCAGACGCCTCAGTTATGAAAGTACGGCCTCTTGGCTGCTGACCGATCCAGTACCGCTCAACGAAGAGCAGTATGCAGCTCATATGTACCATGATCTGCTCCAAGGCTTGGGAATTGACACCCCCTGCCCTCCCCTGTCAGTTCAATTGCCGAAGGCGGATATTGAATGGGCAGAAGCGGAGCAAAAACGCCTAGGTCTTGGTTCTGGCTATGTGATGATCCACGGTGGATCGAGCAAGCTGGCGCTGACGAAGGGCATCGACAAGATCTATCCGGTGGCAAGATGGCAGCAGGTGATCCAAGATGTGCGGAAACGACAGCCCGATCTACCAATCGTGATTGTGCGCGGCCCAGAAGATCAGGACTGGGTGGATGCTTTGCTGAGTGGCTTCCCAGACCTGAAGGTGACGGCTCCAGCAGACATTGGCAAACTAGCGGCGATGATTGCCGGAGCCAACCTGATGCTCTGCACGGATAGTGGGCCCATGCACTTGGCGATCGCTCTCCAGGTTTATACGCTGGCACTATTCGGCCCAACGGATCCAGCCAAGCTAATGCCCAAGAGTGATAAGTTCAAGAGCATCAAGTCGCCGACGGGTAAAATGTCTGACATTACTCCAGAGGCGGTGCTCAAGCTACTCTGGGGCGAGTAGGAGCTAGCGTAGTTCAACCTAGTGAGTGGATCGGTGCCTTGAAGTCCATCTTGAAGTCCAATATGTCGTCGTTACGTCCGGCGGTGTTTTTAGATCGCGATGGCGTTCTCAACATCGAAGCGGGCTATATTCATCTCCTCGAAGATTTGAACCTTGTACCAGGGGCGGCCCAAGCGGTGCGGCGGTTGAATGATCGAGGTCTGTTTTGCTGTCTAGTGTCCAACCAGTCTGGCCCCTCACGGGACTATTACCCGCGCAGTCATGTAGAGGCGTTGCACGATCGCCTCTGTCGGCTGTTGCGGGACGAGGCAGGGGCGAAGCTAGATGCGCTCTACTATTGCCCTGACCTCAGCCCGCCGGAAGGGGGAACGGTGGTGGAATTTACGCGCTGGACGACGTGGCGCAAGCCAAATACGGGAATGCTGGTGGCAGCGGCCTGGGAGCATGGGTTGGATATTAGCCGCAGTTTTATGGTGGGAGACAAGGCGACGGATGTGGATCTGGCGCACAATGCCGGATGTACAGGCATTTTGGTGCAAACAGGCTATGGCGATCGCGTTCTCCGAGGCGAGTATCAACACGAGACGCAGCCGGATTACATTGCCGATGATCTCCCCATGGCGGCAGACTGGATTTTGCAACAGGGGGGCGATCGCTAACGGCCCATCCTAGGCGATCGTTTAACCTAGGTTTATCTCTGATAAATCAAAGTTGAGAAATCAAGTTGAGAATGGCCATACAAAAACAGCCGCTATCTTGCAGATTTTAGCCTAATTGCCTCCTAGGAACATGAGTGCCTACTTTAGTCTGGAAAGACTGGGCTGAAACGTTTTATCTAATCACTACATCGGGATGCTAGGAAGCCTGAGTTAGATAAGACTTCAGCCTGCAAAAGGAAGAACTGGAAGCATCCAGGCTAGCTCCAGCTATATCTGAACTATCTATTGACATTCATAACCATCCCAGTCAAACCAACCGCTCTAGAAGAGTCAGGATCTGATGGATCTCTCTCCGCATCGATCGCATCTCTTGCTCAATGCTATCAAGACGCTGAGTTAGAACATCTTGAGCCTGCGGAGGAGGGTTCGCAGGTTGAGGCGGCATGGAGGCGGATGGGGAATGCTGTGCGTTCAGCTTATCGACCAAGGTCGTCCAGCTTGTAGCCTTAACGCCCAACTGGGTCTTGGCCTCTTTGAAGCTGGCAAACCGTTCTTTCAACACCTCCACCGTGTAAGGCGTCGCTGACGCTGCTTGGGCCGCTCGATCGAGATCATCTTCGACCATCACAACCACCTCATCGATTAAGCGATCGTGGTTTTGGGACATCTGGGCGGCAGCTCCCAAAATTCGAGATGTAGCCTTGATTTGAATCGCTTTTTCCTGGCGAAGCTGATTGGCAACCTCACGCATGCGATCGCCCAAGGTAGGTTTTCGAGGAACCAGGTCAGAGCCTGTATTATCGCTCATGGTCACCTCCTACTCCGCAATGATCTCTTGAATGGCCTGCCAAATACGCTTGAACTTTTGTACTACACCTATGGGAGTGTCATCAGCACCATCCTGCACCGAGTTGACCAAGCTCTGAATCCGATCCATACGATTAGCCAGGTCTTCCATATTCCCGATCGCCGTATCTTCGCGGGATAGAGAATCATGCAGCAAGGCCGTCATTTCTCCAATTTCTTGCTTCAAACGTTCATTTTCGCGCTTGCGGCGAGTTTCCCACCCCTTAATGCCAGCTTTAGAGCGGCGTTCAAAGGTCAACTGGGTTTGGGCCTCATTGTAAAGCGTTAGGTATTGATCGCGTTCAGACTGCACCGTTTCCAGTTGAATAACCAGTTCCTGGCTGCGCGCCTTTTCTTGATCATAGAGGGCAAGATAAGACGTCACTTGGGCTTGGGCCTCTTGATATAACGTCATTGTAGACTGGTATTTTTGCTGGACGTCTTGATAACGAGTCAGCGTAGATTGATGGTTTGTCTTTTCGTCTTGGTAGAGCGTTAGAGTTGTTTGATACTGCTCTTGTTCTTTGAGATAAAGTTGATGGGTTTGCTCTGCCTGCTGTTCCGTTTGTTGTACCTTCTGCTCTAGCTCCTGCTTCTGGACGCGCAGGGTCATCAAAAGCTGTTTGGATTCATGGGCAGAAAGGGGTTCTGACGATCGTGATGTTGGATGGTGGACAGAGTTGTCATAGGAGCTATCCCGCCGATCCCCGCGTCGCATTCCAGGCATGGTCAAACCTCATCAACAAAACAAATGTACTGATGTCAGCGATCGCTCTTACTCAGCAAACCGTGGCAGAAGAGCGCCTGGCTATAGGGTTCCCAAAATCTGGACTGCACTATCTAACCTACACTATCCCAATAGATCATGATCGCTAGGATGGCTGGAGAGCGATCGCCCTGGGATGAATCTAGGTGAGGAAGATCTAAGGTTGTTACCCGGATCTTCTAATATAGGAGTGTTACGCTAGGGTAGCATCTGGATAGAGCAGGCATATACAACGTTGGGCATCATAAAGGGCTGTTTAACAACCAAGATGGAGGTAAAGATGGATCTCAATAAAGATATCGTTACCGTGAGACCAGATAGCACAACAGACACACGTCAGAACCTTCCTAACTATGTTGGCATTTCTGGCTTAACGGCCGGCGCTGAAGGAATATCGATGAATATGGTCATCATTCCCCCCGGTGCTAAGGCAGAACCTCATTTCCATGAAGGATTTGAGACAGCAATCTATCTCTTGAAAGGACAGGTAGAGACGTTGTATGGCGAAAATCTGACAAAGTCAATTGTCAATCAGGAAGGTGATTTTATTTTCATCCCTGCGGGCGTCCCTCATCAGCCACGAAATCTTAGTGACCATGAGCCTGCGATCGCGATCGTATCTCGCAATGATCCCAATGAACAAGAAAGTGTTCAGGTATATATTCCTAATCAACATCAACCTAGTCAAGAAGCTGTCTAGAATAAAAATCTAGCCACAGCTGAAATTGCCATGGATAAAATTGAGATCGATGGTTTTTCCCATGAAGCACTAGGGCGATCGCCTGTTCAGACAACAGCCGTTGAGAGCCCTGCCCCTTATCAAAGAGCGATCGCCATGAGAGAATAGGACTTTCATGAGATGTACTGATGCCTGCAGATTATATTCAAAATGAAGCCGAATTTGATGCTCTTCTTAGTGCAGAGTCCGTCCTAGTCGTTGATTGCACGGCGACCTGGTGTGGGCCTTGCAAAATGATTGCCCCCTTGATTGATCAATTGGCCGATGACTATAGCGATCGCGCCAAGGTGCTGAAGCTAGACCTAGATGCCAACAAGGAAGTGGCCAAGCGCTATGGCATTCGCAGCATTCCTGCCGTGATGTTTTTCCAACAGGGCGAGGTGGCAGAAACGATTGTTGGCGCGAAAAAGTATGACGATTATGCTGCTGCTCTAGATAAGTATCTGAGTTGATTGACATTGCCGCTCTCTAGCCTAGTTCAACAGAGAGCGATCGCCCATAGCTTGCCGGATTGGTTCCATCCATCCGGCATTTTTTTGGCCCGTCTCTATTCATCAAGCGATCGATGAACCTAGATCATCATTCATGCACTAACCAATTCTTGCTGATCGCTGATCAAGGGTAGATTCAACTAATAGGAAAAAACCACAAAAACAACATATAAGTTGCAAAAAACAAGGCGGTCTTCGGGATACTTAGTAGTCTTAAATCACCCTAATCATAGCATTTGAAGTCTTGTTTAAGATGCGGTGTTTTACGATACAACCTTAGGTTTATGACAGAACCTTTTCCCTAGCCGTATCGGCTAGAAGTCATGAATATCAAGGGCTTTTAGCCTGAAATCACGAGTTGATTGCAAAGATCATCATTGGGTTTACCTATGAGAGACTAAATGATAGTTGAACTAAATCTATACAAACATTCACTGAAGTGAGTCCAATCCTATAGAAACATTTTTTAATTCTATAAAAATGATTCGAGATGCGATCGCCATTGATATAGTGATGGGGTGAACGGAACTGTTCGCGATCGCCTTCTCACGGGCTGAGGTGCGCATCCAATTACCTTGGCTGCCTTTGCGATGATCGATGACCTGCGATCGCTGACGCCGTTTTTCTGTGGGTAACCGTCCCTGCTTCTCGACCCTTGACGCCCTGCTAGGCTCAATGGCCAAGAACCGAGCCCACCTGCTGCCACGAGAGGAGACCACTATGCCGTCTACGTCGGTTCAAGCTGTGCCAGATGCAAAACCTGTTCAGGGGACGTCCAAATCTCCTAAGGCTGAAGGCGATCGCCGCTTCAAGAAAATCGACATCACCATGAAGCGCAACCAATATCGATCAGATGCGCTGATTGAGGTGCTGCACGTTGCCCAGGAAGCCTTTGGATACCTCGAAGAAGATACCTTAACCTACATTGCCCGTGGGCTAAAACTACCCCTCAGCCGTGTCTACGGCGTGGCAACGTTTTACCATCTCTTTTCCCTGAAGCCTAATGGGGCTCACACCTGCGTCGTTTGCATGGGTACCGCCTGCTATGTGAAGGGTGGTGGCAAGGTGGTAGAAGCGTTGGAGAAGGAGTTGGGCATTGAAGTGGGATCGACCACCGAGGATGACCAAGTATCGCTGATGGCGGCCCGTTGTTTAGGAGCCTGTGGTATTGCCCCGGCGGTGGTGTTTGATGGCAGTATTGCTGGCAAGGTGGAGCCTGAGGCAGCGATCGCCAAAATCCGGGCTTGGCAGTCGAGTTAAACACCGACTCAGTAACGATTTCAGTACCGACTTCAGTACCGATTCCCCGACGGCAAGATTTGGATGAATGGCTGGCCCTTCGATGCGGTTCATCCCTAGATAAGAGGAGATAGTATGGACTGGGCAGAACTCTTAGAGATTGCAGAGACTGAAAAGCACCGCCAGCGAGGTATTCGAGTACATTGCTGCACTTCCACCGGCTGCCGGGCGGCTAATGCGCTAGACGTGATGCGCAATATGCAAAACGCGGTGGAGGATGCCAACCTAGGCGATCGCGTTGAGGTGGTAGGCGTCGGCTGTATGGGCTTTTGCGGGCGTGGGCCCTTAGTGCAGGTGGATCCGGATGAGCTGCTCTACGAAGAGGTGACACCGGAAACCGCCAGCAGCATTATTGACGCTCTGCACGGCGGTGAGGCAACGCCGATCCAGGGAGATGTTCACCATCCCTTCTTTTCTCGCCAGATGAAAATTGTTCGGCAGCACAGCGGCAAGCTGGATCCGGAGCGAATTGAGGACTACATTGCAGCGGGTGGCTATCAAGCGCTCTATAAAGCACTCTATGACCTCACCCCGGCGGAGGTGGTGGATGAAATCACCCGTAGCGGTCTGCGAGGACGGGGCGGCGGTGGCTATCCCACGGGTCTCAAATGGGCCACGGTGGGTAAAATGCCCGGCGATCAAAAGTATGTGATCTGCAATGGCGATGAGGGCGATCCGGGGGCCTTCATGGATCGCAGTGTGCTGGAAAGTGATCCCCATCTGATCTTGGAAGGGATGGCGATCGCTGGCTATGCTATCGGCGCAAACCACGGCTATATCTACGTGCGGGCGGAATATCCCCTGGCGATCCAGCGGCTGCAGAAAGCTATTCAGCAGGCTAAGAAATATGGCCTCTTAGGCAGCCAGATCTTTGACTCTGCCTTTGACTTTAAGATCGACATTCGCATTGGAGCTGGAGCCTTTGTCTGCGGTGAAGAAACGGCGTTGATCCATTCCATTGAAGGAGCCAGGGGCAATCCGCGCCCGCGACCGCCCTATCCGGCGGAGTCGGGGCTATGGCACTGTCCAACGCTGATTAACAATGTGGAAACCTTAGCCAATATCAGCGCGATCATTAAAGGCGGCGCAGATTGGTATGCCGGCATTGGTACAGAAACCAGCAAGGGTACCAAGATCTTTGCCCTCACCGGCAAAATCCGCAACAACGGCTTGATTGAGGTGCCCATGGGCATCACGCTGCGGGAAATTGTGGAAGAGATGGGGGGCGGGGTGCCCGATGGCATGGTGAAGGCCGTGCAAACGGGGGGGCCATCGGGCGGCTGTATTCCAGCCACGCTGCTCGATACCCCGGTGGACTACGATTCTCTGATGAAGGTCGGCTCGATGATGGGATCGGGGGGGATGGTGGTCATGGATCACGAAACTAGCATGGTGGAGGTAGCCCGGTTTTACATGGAATTTTGTCGGGGGGAAACCTGTGGCAAATGTGTTCCCTGTCGCACCGGTACGGTACAACTCTATGCGCTGTTGAATAAGCTCGTCAATCGCCAAGCCACCCAGGCCGATCTAGATACGATGGAGGCACTGTGCTACATGGTGAAAGAGACCAGCCTTTGCGGGCTAGGGATGACGGCTCCTAACCCTGTGCTCAGTACGCTGCGCTATTTCAAGGAAGAATATGATGCTCTCTTGCAAACGCCAGCCTATTTGAACGGACATTCGGTACAGTCCGATGCGATCGCCTCCTCTGTATCCCCTTAATTCCCAGAGATAACCATGAGCGCCAGTTGCCAGTGAGGAACATCCATGTCTGTAAAAACATTAACCATTGACGGAACGGCGATCGCCATTGAAGAAGGCGCAACGATTCTGCAGGCTGCCAAGGAGGCAGGAGTGCCCATTCCCACCCTCTGTCATCTAGAGGGCGTATCGGATGTGGGAGCTTGTCGCCTTTGTCTTGTCGAAGTAAAGGGTATCAATAAGTTACTGCCTGCCTGCGTCACGGAAGTGGCGGAGGGAATGGATATTCAAACCAATACGGAAAAACTCCAGACCTATCGCCGCATGACCGTGGAGCTGCTGTTTGCCGAAGGCAACCATGTATGCTCGGTCTGTGTTGCCAATAACAACTGTGAATTGCAGGATGTGGCGGTGCAGGTGGGCATGGATCACTCCCGGTTTACCTATCGCTTTCCCGATCGCGGCGTTGATATTTCCCACAAACAGTTTGGCATCGACCACAACCGCTGTATCCTCTGTACGCGCTGCGTCCGGGTCTGCGATGAAGTGGAAGGAGCCCATGTGTGGGATGTGGCTCAGCGGGGCGCGGCTTGCTACATTGTGTCGGGGCTAAATCAACCCTGGGGTGAGGTAGATGCCTGTACCTCCTGCGGCAAATGTGTTGATGCCTGCCCCACAGGAGCCATTTTCCGCAAAGGCGATACCACGGCAGAAAAGGTAGGCGATCGCGCTAAGTTAGAGTTTTTGGTGACTGCACGGGAGCAACAACAATGGACAAGATAAAATTTGCCACAGTTTGGCTGGCGGGCTGTTCTGGCTGCCATATGTCATTTCTCGATCTTGACGAATGGCTGATTGATCTAGCTGCCGCCGTTGATGTGGTATTTAGTCCCGTGGGCTGTGATCTCAAAACCTATCCTGAGGGAGTGGATGTATGCCTGGTGGAAGGGGCGATCGCCAACCAGGAGAACCTAGAGCTAATCTACGACGTGCGGCGTAAAACTAAACTGCTGATTTCCTTTGGCGACTGCGCTGTGACGGCTAACGTACCTGCCATGCGCAATATGCTGGGGAGTTCTAGTGCTGTCCTCAAGCGGGCCTATCTGGAACTAGGCGACGTGACGCCCCAATTACCCGATGAACCGGGGATTGTGCCGGAATTACTCGACCGAGTTGTTCCAGTGCATGAGGTAGTGCCGGTGGATATCTTTATGCCCGGCTGTCCCCCCTCTGCCGATCGCATTCGGGCGACCCTAGAACCGTTGCTGAAGGGCGAAATGCCGGTGATGGAAGGGCGATCGATGATTAAGTTTGGCTAGGACTGCGATATCGAAGCGATGCGTCGATTACGTCGATCGCGTACAAAGAGATTGGGAGAGGAAGAATGTCCAAAACAGTTGTCATTGATCCGGTCACTCGCATTGAGGGCCATGCCAAGATATCTATTTTCCTCAACGATGCGGGGGAAGTGGATGACGCTCGGTTTCACGTGGTGGAATATCGAGGGTTTGAAAAGTTCTGTGAGGGACGGCCCTTTACAGAAATGGCCGGCATTACGGCGCGCATCTGCGGCATATGTCCCGTCAGCCACTTACTGGCTGCTGCCAAAACCGGCGATAAGATCCTAGCCGTGAAAATTCCCGTGGCGGCGGAAAAGCTGCGGCGGATGATGAACCTAGCTCAGATCACCCAATCCCATGCCCTATCTTTTTTCCACCTCAGCAGTCCTGATTTTCTGCTGGGTTGGGATAGCGACCCAGCTAAGCGCAATGTCTTTGGTTTAATTGCTGCCGATCCAGACCTAGCGCGGGCCGGCATTCGTCTGCGTCAGTTTGGGCAAACGATTATTGAATTGCTGGGAGCACGCAAAATCCATGCCGCTTGGGCGGTACCCGGTGGGGTGCGATCGCCCCTGTCGGAAGAGGGTCGTACCTGGATTCGCGATCGCCTTCCAGAATCCTTTGAAACAATCACCACCGCGCTGAACCTCTTCAAAACCTTGATCGATCAGCAACTGAAGGATGAGATCGGCATTTTTGGCGAATTTCCCTCCTTATTTATGGGACTGGTCGGCGAAGATGGTAAGTGGGATCACTACGGTGGACATCTACGCTTTGTCGATAGCAACGGCTCCGTTATTGCCGATGGTCTCAGTGAAGATGACTACGCTAGCTTCCTTGGCGAAGCGGTGGAAAAATGGTCGTACCTAAAATTCCCCTATTACAAACCCTTGGGCTATCCCGCCGGCATCTATCGAGTGGGGCCCCTAGCACGGCTCAATGTCTGCCGCTACATCGGCACCCCTAAAGCCGACCAGGAACTGAAAGAATTCCGCGATCGCGCCGGTGGCGTACCCACCTCGTCGTTCCTCTACCACTATGCTCGCCTGATTGAAATCCTAGCCTGCTTGGAACATATCCAAGATCTCGTCAACGATCCTGATATTGTCTCCACCCGTGTTCGTGCCGAGGGTGGGGTGAATGAGCTGGAAGCGATCGGCGTCAGCGAAGCTCCCCGAGGTACTCTATTCCACCACTACAAGGTTGATGAACATGGTCTGATTCAAAAGGTGAATCTGATTATTGCCACCGGTCAAAATAACTTAGCTATGAATAAAACCGTGGCGCAAATTGCCAAACACTATATTCATAACTCAGATATTCCCGAAGGATTTCTCAACCGTGTGGAAGCCGGCATCCGCTGCTTCGATCCCTGTCTATCTTGCTCCACCCACGCTGCCGGACAGATGCCCCTCCATGTGCAGCTTCTGGGCTCCGATGGTCACGTGATTCAGGAGGTATTTCGTGATTAGATGATGTTCATGTCATGCTCTATGATCGAACGGCAGCTCCTAGGAGACAGCGAGGTGAATGATGACCAAGGAAAACTTATTTCTCTGCATGGGATCCGCCTGTCACCAGCTAGGGGTCTATGAAGTTTTACCCAAGCTGCAGTCCTTAATCCAAGCCCATGAGCTTGAAAACGTTGTCGAACTCAAAGGATCCTTTTGTCTAGAAACCTGTAGTCACGGTATCGTCATGAAGCTGGGCGATCGCTGCTTTGTCGATATTAGCCCTCAAAACGTAGAAACCATCTTCACCCAAGATATTCTACCGGAAATTCAAGCAACCCTGGCGCGATCGCCCTAGGTCTCATATCTTTCCTAACCTGCGGGTTGGGTTAAGGGCTGCCAACCAAAGACGCTGACTCGATTGATGACGTACCATTCCTCAAAATTATCCACCAGAGACTATCATGTCTGACCCCCATTCCAATCATCTCTGGCGACTGCTGTGGGACTATGATCCCAACGGTTTAATTGTGGTGGACGCCAATTTCTACGTCAAACTGGTGAATCCTGCTTTCTGCACCATGTTCCAGGTCAATGGCGACGACATCATCGGACAGCCTGCCTCCACCATCCTAGATAGCATGGACGATTTTCAGCAAGCCTGGGACAAGGATAGGGTTGTACGTCAGACTCGGGAATATCCTTCCTATAATCTATTTGTGAAGCAGATGGTCTTTTCCATTGAGGAAGAAGGGGTGATCGCCTGCATTATGGTAGATTTCAGCCACGAACTAAGCCAGCGGCGCGAGTTGCAAAAGCTGAAGCGAGATACGATTCGCAAAGTTAATGAAGTCGTTGATCATCAAATGAAGGTGGTGCAGGAAATTGCTGGATTACTGGGAGAAACCACAGCGGAAACAAAGGTGAGTCTGCTGAAAATTATTCAGATGCTGGAAAAAGAGGTTCTTTAGGGGCGATCGCACAATAGGATAGGACATGACCGTTGATAACTTCCTCGATATCTATCCCTTCAGCCTGAACAAGAAAGGCGAAGAGCTATGTGGCGACAAGGTGAAGTTTCTAAAAACTGATAAAGCCGCCACGATTGTGCTGTCTGATGGACTGGGAAGCGGTGTCAAGGCCAATATTCTGGCTACCCTGACGACGGAAATCCTGTTGACTATGTTGACAGCGGAGGTGCCGTTGGAGGAGGTGCTGAAAACTATTATCGCCACCTTACCCATTTGCCAGGTAAGAAATATTGCCTACTCAACCTTTACCATCATCCAGGTCAACTGCGAAACCAACAGCTTTACCGTCATCAACTTTGATAATCCTGCCGTCATCTACATCCGCAACGGCCGGCGCATGGAACTCAAAACCCACATGGAGGAAATCCTAGGGCGCAAAATTTCTCTATCTGAAGGCACCCTAGAGCGAGGTGATTTTCTGGGAGCCATCAGTGACGGCGTGCTTTATGCCGGTATGGGCGTAGCGCTCAACTTTGGCTGGGGTTGGGATAATATCACCACTCATATCGAACAGGTGCTAGACCAAAAGCCGCGCACCGCCCGCACCATTGTCCACGACGTCATTGAAAAAACCTACTCTCTTTATCAAGGGGAAATCGGCGATGATGCATCCTTTGTCGGCATCTATGTCCGTCGCCGCAATCCCCTGATGATCTTCACCGGCCCACCCCTCGACGAAGAGCGCGATGAAGACTACGTTAACCGCTTGCTCAGCTTTGAGGGACGCAAGGTGATTTGTGGTGGCACCACCGGAAATATCGTCGCCACCTATCTGGGCGAAACCATCGACATGGACTTATCTACCATTCGTAAAGAGCTGCCGCCCATTGGTCTTCTAAGCTGTATTGATTTGGTCACAGAAGGTATTTTAACCCTTTCTAAGGCTACCGAATACATCAAAGCCTGTCACTGTGATATCACCCGACTTAAGTTTGATAATAATGGAGCCTATTTATTAGCGCGGGAAATCCTGCAGGCGGATTCAATTCTATTTTTGGTAGGTCAACAAATTAATGAATTCTATCAAAATCCGCTTCTGCCTAAAAACATTTCCATTCGCCGTAGTCTCATTGAAGACTTGGTGCAATTTCTGCGTCAGCATCAAAAGGAAGTCTCTATTGACTATTGCTAAAGGGGAACACGTATCGATTGGCAAATTTCGACGTCGATCAATGCTCTGATGCTTACCAGACAAGGGTTAAGCATCGTCGAAACCCAGAAACGTAGCCTCGTTGAATTAGAGTCCACCTACGTAAGGAGCGATCGCCCCTTGGATCTTAAACCCACCGCTATCCTCATCATCGGCTACGGCAACACCCTGCGTGGGGATGACGGCGCAGGCTACTACATCGCTGAGCAGATGGCGGATCAGATTGCCACCCATGCCTGGACAGGGGTGCGATCGCTCTCGGTGCATCAACTGCTTCCCGAACTCGCGGCCGAGATAGCTGACGCTCAAACCGTGATCTTTGTCGATGCGGCTATGCCCGGAGAACTCCTGACCCAACCTAGATTAGAGCGCTTAGTAGCTAAGGCAACTGCACCCACCTTAGGACATCACCTCGATATGCGATTGCTCCTCGACCTCGCCCGCCAGCTCTATGGCGCAACGCCCACCGCCTATCGTTTGCTCATACCCACCCAAACCTTTGATATCGGCATTACCGTTTCCCCCCTCACCCAAGCCGCGATCGCCCAAGCTATGTCAACACTTCTTGAATTTGTAACTCATTCTATCGAGACTGAAGCATCACTCTAGGAAGCTAGGGGCCAATTCTGAAAACAATGTAGCAAATTGTTATAAAACAATCCTAATTGTTGAGATTTAAGGGCGATCGCTGAGGTAATCTGAAGAAAATTGTAAGGCTACTCTTGATAGGTTTTATGGGGGTAGTATAGAGGTATGGGAACTAATCCAAGGTAGCAAACTGTTAACTTCATTCCATATCACTAGAGGATGAAACCTGAATGTTTTAGTTAGTTAGACACCATGTCTTCCTCGACAAAAGTAACAGACTCGTTGCAAAAGTCTGGCAAGCAATCTAACAGCTTTAACCTCATTCAATCTTTCCTAAATGAGTGATCGAAGGAGTGATCGACCATCAGCAAGCTACTAGAAATCAAGATGATTGGATTGGTACTTACACGATTTCTATTCTGTAAGGCCCAGGTGTCTTTAAGAGGGCTTTAACCATGACAGAGAGAACATTTGCAACCATTGATGGCAACGAAGCCGTTGCTCGGGTGGCCTACCGCCTGAGTGAAGTGATCGCCATTTATCCCATTACCCCGGCCTCGCCCATGGGTGAGTGGTCGGATGCTTGGGCATCAGCAGAGCAGCCCAATCTTTGGGGCACCGTCCCCTCTGTCGTTGAGATGCAAAGTGAAGCAGGGGCAGCCGGAGCGGTGCATGGGGCACTGCAAGCAGGCTCTCTCACCACCACGTTTACCGCATCTCAAGGTCTGCTGTTGATGTTGCCCAACCTGTATAAAATCGCCGGGGAGCTGACCCCGGCGGTGCTGCATGTGGCGGCGCGATCGCTGGCGGCCCAGGGGCTATCGATCTTTGGGGATCACAGTGATGTGATGGCGGCACGGGCCACGGGCTGTGGATTGCTCTGTTCTGCTTCGGTGCAGGAAGCTCAGGATATGGCGGCGATCGCCACCCGGGCCAGTTTAGAATCGCGCATTCCGTTCCTGCATTTCTTTGATGGTTTCCGCACCTCCCACGAGATCCAAAAAGTGGAGCTGTTAGCGGATGACACCTTGGTGGACTTTATTCCCCAATCCCTGATTGTTGAACATCGCCACCGGGCCCTCACGCCCGATCGCCCTGTCATTCGCGGCACGGCCCAAAATCCTGATGTATATTTCCAAGCTAGGGAAACCGTCAATACGTTCTACAATGCCTGTCCAAGCATTGTGCAACAGGCGATGGATGATTTCGCCGCGCTCACCGGCCGGCAGTATCAACTCTATGAGTATTACGGCGCACCGGATGCCGATCGGGTGGTGGTGCTCATGGGATCGGGCTGTGAAACGGCTCAGGAAGCGGTGGATGCCTTGGTGGCCCAGGGGGAAAAGGTGGGCGTGCTCAAGGTGCGGCTCTATCGCCCCTTTGAGATGGTGGACTTCATTGCAGCCCTCCCAGCAACAGTCACCCATCTGGCAGTTCTCGATCGCACCAAAGAACCGGGTAGTGCTGGCGAACCACTGTATCTTGATGTCCTGTGCGCTGTGCGAGAGCTAAACCGCTCCATCCATGTCGTCGGCGGTCGCTATGGACTGTCGTCGAAGGAATTTACCCCCGCCATGGTGCGGTCGGTTTTGGATACCTTAGCGGTTGATGAACCGCGTAATCACTTCACAGTGGGCATCATCGACGATGTCACTCTGACGTCCTTGGACGTAGATCCCAGCTTCTCCACCGAGCCTGATAACGTCGTCCGGGCTATTTTCTATGGCTTAGGCTCCGACGGCACCGTAGGCGCAAATAAGAACTCGATTAAGATTATTGGCGAAGAAACAGATAACTATGCCCAGGGTTATTTTGTCTATGACTCCAAAAAATCCGGCTCGGTCACCGTATCCCACCTGCGTTTTGGCCCCGATCCTATTCACTCCACCTATCTGATTACCAGCGCCAACTTTATTGCCTGCCACCAGTGGGAATTTGTCGAAAAATTTGACTTACTCAAAGAGGCAGAGCCCGGCGCAACTTTCCTGGTGAGCAGCATCTACGATCCGGAAGAAACCTGGGCAAGACTGCCGCGATCGCTGCAAGACGCTATTGTCGCCAAGCAAGTTAAACCCTACTGCATCAATGCGCTGCAAGTGGCTCGGGAGGCGGGCATGGGCGGACGGATTAATACCGTCATGCAGGTCTGTTTCTTTGCCCTTTCCGGTGTCTTACCTCGGGAAGAAGCGATCGCTCAAATCAAAAAAGCGATTCGCAAAACCTACGGCAAGAAGGGTGAGGAAGTGGTGCAGATGAACATCAAAGCCGTCGATCAAACCCTAGAACATCTCTACGAGATTCCGGTGGGTGCCATTCCTGATGCCGCTGCCGAGCCCCATTCCTGGGTGCCCGATACCGCTCCCGCCTTTGTGCGCAATGTGTTGGGACAGATGATGGCTCGCCAAGGCGACGACCTGCCGGTGAGCGCCCTACCCGTAGACGGTACCTATCCTAGCGGCACCTCCCAGTGGGAAAAGCGCAATGTGGGCCATGAGGTGCCGGTGTGGGATCCAGATGTTTGCGTCCAGTGTGGCAAATGCGTCATGGTCTGTCCCCATGCGGTGATTCGCTCCAAGGTGTATGAGCCCCAAATGCTGGACGACGCACCGGAAACCTTTAAGAGTATCGATGCCAAAGATAAAGCTTGGTCGGATTTGAAGTTTACCATTCAGGTCTCGACGGAAGACTGTACGGGCTGCGCTCTTTGTGTTGATGTTTGCCCTGCCAAAAATAAGGCAGAGCCCCGCAAGAAAGCGATCAATATGGCTCCCCAATTACCGCTGCGAGAGCAAGAGCGGGATAACTGGGACTTTTTCCTCAAGGTTCCCAATCCCGATCGCTTAGCATTAAACCTGCATAAGATCGCCCAGCAACAGATGCAGGAGCCCCTGTTTGAGTTCTCCGGAGCCTGTGCGGGCTGTGGTGAAACTCCCTACATTAAGCTGGCGACGCAACTCTTTGGCGATCGCATGTTGGTTGCCAACGCCACCGGCTGTTCATCGATCTACGGCGGTAACTTACCGACAACGCCTTGGACGCACAATGCCGAGGGTCGTGGCCCCGCTTGGTCAAACTCGCTGTTTGAAGATAACGCGGAATTTGGCCTCGGCTTCCGGGTCTCCGTCGATAAGCAAGCCCAGTATGCTCGGGAATTGCTCCACGACCTCGCCATTGACCTGCAAGATTCGCCCATCGCCGTTGATCTAGCCACGGCAATTCTCAACAATTCCCAACGGGACGAAGCCGATATTGCCGAACAGCGGCAGCAAGTAGCCCAAGTGAAGGAGGCGATCGCCGCTTGGCTGGCCCAAATTGGCGACCATGGCGGCCGGGTGCCGGTGAACGTCAGCGGTGGCTCATCGGTAGAGTCCACCACCCAAACCACCGTCCAGCTCCGGGCCAAGTTGCTGAATCTCCAGTCCCTGGCCGACTACCTGGTGAAGAAAAGCGTCTGGATCATCGGCGGCGACGGCTGGGCCTACGACATCGGCTACGGCGGCTTAGATCACGTCCTGGCTAGCGGTCGCAATGTCAATATCCTGGTGCTCGACACCGAAGTCTATTCCAACACCGGCGGACAAATGTCCAAAGCCACGCCTCGGGCAGCCGTGGCCAAATTTGCTGCCGGCGGTAAACCGGCTCCCAAGAAAGACCTCGGTCTCATGGCCATGACCTACGGCAACGCCTATGTGGCTAGCGTCGCCATGGGAGCCAGGGATGAACATACCCTGCGGGTGTTCCTGGAAGCCGAAGCCTACGACGGCCCCTCGCTGATCATCTGCTACTCCCACTGCATCGCCCATGGCATCAACATGACCGAAGGCATGCAGCAGCAAAAGGCCCTGGTGGATTCTGGGCGCTGGTTGCTCTACCGCTACGACCCACGCCGCGCCGATGCTGGACAAAATCCCCTACAGCTAGACTCGCGATCGCCCAAGGCCACCGTGGAACAGTCCATGTACCGCGAAAATCGCTTCAAGATGCTGACCCGCACCAAACCTGATGATGCCAAACGCCTCCTGAAAGCTGCCCAAGGCGACGTCAACACCCGCTGGCATCTCTACCAATCCATGGCAGAACGGCAGATGAACGGGCAAACCAGCCCTCCCTCGGAGCCCACAGCCCCATAGCCTCACCGGCTAGGTGCCAACCAGCACCTAGCCCACTTTGTCAGACCGTCCAAGCAGGAGACACGATTATGGACTTGACTACAACCTACCTAGGCTTAGAGCTGCGATCGCCCTTGGTAGTAGGCGCTGCCGCCCCCCTCACCGAAGACATCCAGCACCTGCGGCAGATGGAAGATGCTGGCGCTGCTGCCGTTGTTCTCCACTCACTCTTTGAAGAACAGCTACGGAGCGATCGCCTAGAACTCCACCATCATTTGGAATACGGCACCGAAAGCTTCGCCGAAGCCCTCACCTACTTCCCCGAACCCGACCTGTTCCACGTGGGCACTGACATCTACCTCGACCACATCCGCGCCGCCAAAGACATGGTCGATATTCCCATCATCGCCAGCCTCAACGGCTCTACCCTAGGCGGCTGGACAGACTATGCCCGCCAGATCCAAGCGGCCGGAGCCGATGCCCTGGAAATCAACATCTACGCCATTCCCACCGATCTCCACACCAGCGCCGCCGATATTGAGCAGCAATACCTCGACATCCTCAAAGCTGTCAAGTCAGTGGTGCAAATCCCCGTGGCGGTGAAGCTCAGCCCCTATTTCAGCAACATGGCCTCCATGGCCCACCAACTGTATGAGGCGGGTACCGATGGTCTGGTGTTGTTCAACCGCTTTTATCAACCCGATATCGATATCGAAGACCTAGAAGTGCGTCCCCACGTACTGCTCAGCACCCCCCAAGATATGCGCCTACCCATGCGCTGGATTGCGCTGCTCTACGGACGCATCCCCGTAGACTTTGCCGCCACCAGCGGCATTCATAAAGGACAAGATGTGGTACGAATGCTCATGGCCGGTGCAACGGTCACCCAACTGGTCAGCGTTCTGCTCCGCCACGGCATCGGACATTTGAAGAATATCGAACAAGAGTTGCAGACTTGGCTCCAAGAGCATGATTATGAATCAGTACAGCAACTGCGAGGCAGCATGAGCCAGCTACGGTGTCCCAACCCTAGCGAGTTTGAGCGGGCTCAATACATGAAAGCCATCCAAACCTATCAACCGGATTGGATGAGTTCAGTGGATCTGGTGCGGTAGCAGACGAGCTGTCCCTCCAGTCGTCTAAGGGTCTAGTCCATGCGGAGAATATCTATGGAACGTCGTAAACGAATTGGTATCTTAACCAGCGGGGGTGATTGCCCCGGCTTGAATGCAGTGATCCGCTCGGTGGTGAAATGCGCCAGCCGGCAAGGATGGGATGTCTATGGCATTCCCTACGGCACAGACGGCTTCATTCGGGTTACTCAGGGGCTTTGTTCTCCCGAAGAACTCAAGCTATCTGACCATGGTTACGATATTCCTGGACTTTTGCATGGTCTAGATGTCCTGCAGTTTCTCAGCGGCAGTATCCTCGGTTCTCTCAGTCGCGGCAATCCCCGTGATCCCCATGTGCAGGCAGAGATTCTAGCGGGCTACGAACGTTTGGGTCTTGATGCCCTGATTGCCATTGGCGGCGATGGCAGTTTAGAGATTATTTGCCAACTGGCTGAAAAAGGCAACTGGAATGTCATCGGCATCCCCAAAACCATCGATAACGATGTGCCCTTCACGGAGCAATCGGTGGGCTACAACACCGCCGTTGATACGGTCACCAAGATGCTCTACGACCTCACCTTCACCGCCGCCAGCCACGATCGCGTCATGGTGGTGCAGGTGATGGGGCGGGATGCCGGACACCTAGCGCTAAATGCCGGTATTGCCGGGGGCGCGGATGTGATCCTCATTCCCGAACTAGTGCCTATCCTCAACAGCATGGTCGTGGATCAGATCTGCCAGCGCTTGGAAAGCCTGCGCCACAATCGCCGTAAGTTTGCCCTGGTAGTCATCTCTGAGGGTGTGAAAAACCAAGATGGCGAAAAAGAAAAATATATTGGCGATCGCCTCGCTGAACAAATTCATCAGCGTAGCCGAGAACTATGCGGCGTCCATGACGAATCGGCCTGCGAACTCACCCAAGTGGATACCCGCTCCAACGTGTTAGGCCATATCCAGCGCAGCGGCACCCCCAATGCCTTCGATCGCTTACTGGGTACTGCCTTTGGTAAAAAAGCCATCGACTTGATTGCCGAAGGCACCTACAACCAGCTCGTAGTCTGGCGAAACGGTCAGGTGCAGGCCTGCTCCCTAGATGACGTCATGCCGATCATTCGCCAATGCCACCAGGAAAATCGCTGCCCTGGCCCAGTCCAGCTCGATAGCTGCATGGTGCAGGTGGCCGAATCTCTAGGCATCTACATCGGCATTGATATTGCTAACCAAAATGCCTCCTCCTTGCCCCGCTCAACCGCCATCCCTGTCATCGATTAGCCAAGGCTCGAAGCGAGTCCAACTCAGCACTGTAGCGGATGGGATCGATGGTTGATCCTATCCGCTTTGTCTTGGAGAGCGATCGCCTCCTGAACATAGCTCCCCAATCTCCTTTCACAACAACAACCGACGACCGTAGACTAGATCTAAACTGAATTGTATAAGCATCCAGTCCCCAGGTTCGTGGCGGATGTTGTGGCTATTTCACCCCTGTTTGGAGTACCTCTGTGAACTTGTCCTCTCTTCCGTCCCTATCCTCCTTGGGCTTTTTCCGTAATCTGCGTGGTTTAGGCAACCGTCAATTTGCTGTGATTGGTCTAGGACGATTTGGGCGCGCCGTCTGCTCTACGCTCCACGGCTTGGGCTATGAGGTGCTCGGCATCGACTCCGACGAACGGCTGGTGGCCCACGTGATGACCCAGCATTTAGCCGCCCATGCCATCCAGCTCGATTCTACAGAGCCCACGGCTCTCAAAGAGGCCGGCATCTTCGACTTTGATACGGTGATTGTCGCCATCGGCAACTATATTCAAGAAAGCATCATCACCACCCTAAATGTTAAAGAAGCCGGGGTGCCCTACGTGGTGGCTAAGGCATCATCAGAAATCCACGGTAAGTTACTGCACCGAGTCGGAGCCGACCAAGTTGTCTTTCCTGAGCATGAAATGGGCTGCGCTCTGGCGCGATCGCTTACCCGCCCAGGTCTCCTCGATCGCTTCGAACTTGACCCCGATCACAGTATCGTCGAAGTCTCGATTCCGCCAGAATTTGATGGCAAAACTATTGTGGAACTAGAATTGCGATCGCGCTATGGGCTAACGCTGTTGGCGGTGGGAGAAGATGAGAAGTTTGAGATCAATCCTAGTCCCGTGATGCGTTTAACAGAAGGTAAGGTGATGGTGGTGGTGGGTTCTAATAAAGATATTGATCGCCTGCCGCTGTGATCATGTTGGTGTGAAGGGGGTGGGGAGAGCGATCGCTCAAGCTTTGATCTCCCCACAGACCATGAAGATTTACTTAAGCTATCTGCTTAGACCTTCAACATATGTAGTATCGTGGGGAAGTTCTGTATAATTGACTTGGCTAGGTTTTGATCAAGAGCTTAGTCGTTATTTTAATTATTTCTTATGAAATGACTTATGATTTGCATTCGGAGGTTTTGTCAAGATGATACCAGTAAGCTATAAGGTGCGTTCCCAAATACAACTTCTACGACTACTCAGTCAATAGTTTTTGAGAACACACTATGCTCATACATGCTCATAAATTCCTTGAAGCGAGCGATTGCAAGCTAGCAATACCTATAATGCCGACCGCCAAGAGTTAATCAGTGATGTTGTCGCTAAGATTACCTGTAAACAGATGACGGACAATGCTAGCTTCCCGGGACGCCTAAAACCCATAAGATAAGAATCTCAATGAAAAAGCCTGAACTAAACCCAACATCACTGAAAATTGACAAACTTATTAATCGCATAGATAACGGTGAGATCAAGATTCCAGCCTTTCAACGGGGCTATGTTTGGAAGCAGAATCAAATTATTGAGCTACTTGAAAGTTTAGTGAAGCAGTACCCAATTGGCAGCATTTTGCTATGGGAGGCATCTGAAAAAGACAAGCTAAAATCAGCAAGAAATATTGTAGGTTATCGAATTCCTGACAGAGACGAGAATTGGCCGGTAAATTATGTGTTGGATGGACAGCAAAGACTATCTTCCATATATGCAGTATTAAGCGAAAATGTAGAACAAGAAGAAGCGAGCTTGAAATACAATCCAAATCCGGATATTTTTGAAATCTACTATGATTTTTCAAGAGAAACGTTTCTTCCTAAGAGCGAGGCCAAGAAAGGAACAGATTCCATAGTTCTCCTGCGTAACATTATTAATCCAATAAAACTGATTGACGAACTATCAAATCTAAATAAGCAATATCATCCTCTTGCAAAAAATCTGTCCTCTATATTTCTAAATTATGAAGTGCCTGTTGTTCAGATAAAAAATCGAACGAGAGAAGAAGTTGGCGTAATATTCGAGAGAATTAACAATACAGGAACCAAGCTAGGCATGCTTGACCTTATGACAGCTTGGACATGGACGGAAGACTTTCATCTTCTTGATTCTATTGATGGACTACTAGAGGAGCTTGACGAGAAATCATTTGGGACAATAGATCATAAGCTAGTACTTCAAATAGTATCCGCAATAATAATTGGCTCTACTCAAACGAGTAATATTCTACGTTTAACGGGCGAACGCGTTAGAGATAACTGGCAAAATGTTGAAGAAGCTATCAGATCTACAGTTGATTTCCTGTTTACAGAAATTAAGTGCTCCAATATAGAATTTCTTCCTTTTCATCAACAACTCATTCCTCTTTGTAGATTTTTCTCAAAAAATAAAAGGCAGACATTCGAGCAGGTTGAAGCTTTAAAGCAATATTTCTGGAGAACATCGTTTTCTGATAGATACTCCACTGGTCAAACGACCGCAAAAATGGATGCTGATATTGAGTTCATTGATAAAGTCTTGGACTATGATTTTTCTGATATTGAAAAATACAAAGCCTCTGTATCTTCTGATGATTTACTGCAAGCTCAGTTTTCCAAGTCAAATCCGATTACGAGAGCTTTTTTACTTCTAAGTGCTCAGCATTCACCTCTCGATCTAACAAATGGAAAAATAATAGATCTAGGAGCAGCCCTTTCTTCATTTAATAGAAAGCAATACCATCATGTTTTTCCTAATTCATATCTGAGCAAAAAAGGGACGTCAAAGAATAAAAGATTTTCAGTGGTGAATTTTTGCTTCTTACCTGCTGATTCAAACAAGAAAATTTCAAGCAAGTCGCCCTCTGACTATTTCGCAAATATTGTTCCTTCGGCTAAAAAGATTGAAATTCTAAAAAGCAATCTTTTACCAGAAGATCAAGAGATATACAACAGCGATGACTATGATAGTTTCTTAGAAAAAAGGGCGGCTTTACTATTATCTACCATATCTAGCTTGGGGCGTTAGGTTTCCCTACCTTGGTAAGTAGACATACAAGGGCGATCGCCCCTCTCGTAGAATGCCTTGCATTAAGCCAAAGCGCCACGTTTAACACTGGCATATTGCCTCGAAGCGATGCGTCCCCCTTAATGTGATTGGGAGAAGGCGAAGCAAAGCGACAAGCTCAGCCTGTTGTGATAGGCTGTTATAAGATCATTTGTTCGTATGAGACGATGGCAAACCTCCCTCACCTTGTTCAGTATCAAGGCAGCAAGAGAAATTTGGCAAAGCAAATTCTCCAATTTTTTCCTACGAAAATGACTAGACTCGTAGAGCCTTTTGCTGGAACTGGTGCAATTAGCGTTGCTAGCTCTGCACATCAGATCGCCCATAGCTTTTGGCTCAACGACCTAAATAAACCATTGATTAAGCTCTTAGAACTAGCGATAGAAACCCCTCATGAACTAGCAGACTTTTACCAAAAACTATGGAATGAACAACATGATGACTCCATAGCTCACTATTTTGAAGTGAGGTCAAGATTTAATGAGACAAACGATCCAAGACTATTCCTTTACTTACTAGCCAGATGTGTCAAAGGCTCAGTCCGCTACAACTCCGACGGATTCTTCAACCAGAGTCTGGATAAGAGGCGGAAAGGGACAAGACCTGAGACCATGAAGAAAAACATAGTCGGTGTATCTAACCTTCTTAACGGAAAATGTAAGTTCACAAGTCTAGATTATCGAGACGTATTAGAACAAACTCAATCGGGCGATTTCATCTACATGGATCCTCCCTATCAAGGTGTTTGTGGAAATAGAGATTCCAGATATCTATCCGGAATAGATTTTGACGAGTTTGTTTCGACACTTAAACACCTCAATCGAAAAAACGCCGTATTTGCTATTAGCTACGACGGCAAATTAGGTGATAAGAGTTTTGGTAAAGTTCTCCCAGAAAGCTTAAATCTTCAGAGGCTTGAACTTGAAGTTGGCCGATCTTCACAGTCTACGTTACTTGGTAAAGAGGAAACCACCATTGAGTCTTTATACTTGTCACCAAGTCTCTCTGAAAGCTTAGTAGACATTCCCATCAAAGATTTCATCTATAGTTGCAAGAAACCAAAACAGTTGACGCTCTTAGAAAAACATGGAGAATTCACCACAACTACCAGATGAATTCTTGGAACTCTGCCGATCAATTACTGCCAAGAGGCCAAAAGCAGTCATTGACCACCTTTTGCAGCATGGTTTTATCACAACCGAGGAGTTGAAAGAAACCTACGGCTATAATCATCCTCCAAGAGCAGCCAGAGACGTTAGAGAAAGTGGCATTCCATTAGAAACGTTTCGCATGACTGGAGGTGATGGCAGAAAAATAGCTGCCTATCGATTCGGCGACATTAGCAAGGCAAGATTAACCCGCTTTTCCGGAAGAACTAGCTTATCCAAGCGGCTTAAAGAAGCACTGATCAGCAGACATGGATGCAAGTGTTTCATTTATCTTGAAGAAGTAGACAAACGTAATCTACAGATTGATCACCGTATACCTTTTGAAGTTGGTGGTGAACCAGATCCAGAGCCGGAAAACTTTATGCTGCTGTGTGGCTCTGCCAACCGTGCTAAATCTTGGTCATGCGAACATTGCGACAACTGGAGCAACATGAAAGACAAGTCAATTTGCTTATCTTGCTACTGGGCATATCCAGAGAATTATGAGCATATAGCAATGCGACAAGTCAGAAGATTAGATCTGCTTTGGGAAGGCGATGACATTGAGACGTATGAAAAACTCAAGCAAAGAGCTGCTAGTCTAGATAAGGAAATTCCCATGTTTGTCAAAGAGATGATTGAGCGCGAGATAGAACGTCATAGCTCTGATTAGTCAGCAGCGATCGCTCTGTTGGATGCTGTGTGCATCGTATTCGCCCTACTTCGCCTCCATCCAATTCTTCCCAGAGCGAATCTCCGCCACCAGCGGCACCTTCAGATCGACTGCCGACTCCATAATGCTCTGAATTTGGGGCGATACCTCCTCCCATTCCTGGGGCGGCACTTCAAACACCAGTTCGTCATGCACCTGCAGCAGCATCTGGGTTTGATAAGGCTTTAGATAGTCATGGAGCCGTACCATGGCAATTTTAATAATATCCGCGCTCGATCCTTGAATCGGTGCATTGGCAGCCGCTCGAAGCTGCTGGGCATCATACATACCAGGAGACTTGATGCCATTGAGATCAATGGCACTGGGATCACTACCCCGTAGACTGTTCAGGTGTCGATTATCAAAGTCGAAGTAGCGCCGTCGTCCTAGGATTGTTTTTACATAACCATGGGCGATCGCTTCTTGCTGCATTTGTTGAAGGTAAGCAAAGACTAAAGGATAGCGATCGTTGAAGCGATCGATAAATAACTTCGCCTCCGTACGGCTCACGCCAGCTTCACGGGCAAAGCGAGTAGCCCCCATCCCGTAGATGACGCCAAAGTTAATGATTTTACCTAACCGCCGTTCTTCCGATGAAATCGTCTCCTTCTCTAGCAGCAGTTGTGCTGTTAGGGTATGCACATCCTGACGGTTTCGGTAGGCATCGATTAACACTGGTTCACCGCTGAGATGCGCTAGGATACGTAGCTCAATTTGGGAATAGTCAGCAGCGGCTAAGATCCAACCCGGCTCAGGGATAAATGCGGCCCGAATTTTGCGACTGAAGGCCGTACGAATCGGAATATTTTGCAGGTTGGGATGGGACGATGAGAGGCGACCCGTGGCGGTAATCGCTTGGTTAAAATCAGTATGCACCCGTTGCGTATCGGCATTGACAAGGGCAGGTAGAGCATCTACGTAGGTAGATTTAAGCTTAGACAAGGTACGATGTTCGAGGATACAGTCGATGATGGGATCTTCGCCCTGAAGTTTTTCTAATGTCGCAGCATCGGTAGAATAGCCAGTCTTAATTTTGCGAGATTTCTTGGTACTCAGCCCTCGCTTTTCAAATAACAGTTCACTGAGCTGTTTGGGAGAGCCGAGATTGAATTGATATCCAGCTATCTTGTAGGCTTGTCGTTCAATGGCAGCTAGATCTTGTTCAAGCTGTTGGGAAAAAATATGTAGATACTCTTGATCAATGTGAATACCTCGATCTTCCATCTCAGCCAGAACAGATTCTAGCGGCACTTCTACGGTGCGCAGCAAAGTTTCCAGATCCGGCGTTTCCTTAAGGTGCGATCGCAAAATATCTGTCAGACGAAACGTGGTGAGCACATCGGTACCGCAGTAATTGGCCACCGATTGGATGGCAATATCTGCAATCGTCTTGCCTTTAGGAACGAGATCTTTGTAGCTTTGGGCGGTGCTGTCGAGATAGCGGAGGGTGAGGTCACTCAGGTTGTGGCTATGCTCTGGATTGATCACATAGCTCGCCAGCATCGTGTCAAACACTACACCAGATAAGTTAATACCCTGGTGCTTCAGAATTAGCCGATCGAACTTAGCATTTTGCAGAACTTTAGGATAGGCAGGATCTTCTAAAATGGGTCGCAGAGCATTCAGGGTTGCCGTAAGGTCTAAATTATCGCCCTGGGTATGACCTAGGGGAATGTAGGCCACATCAGAAGGGCGATCGCCCCAGCAACAGCCAATACCCACCAGTTTGGCCAAGCGTGGATCCAAGTCGGTGGTTTCCGTATCCCAAGCCACAGGGCGATCGGGGTCAGTACAGGTTTTCAGGTGATTGATCAGGGCATTGAGCGTCGCGGGGGCGCTAATGACTTGGGGCAACACCACAACCTGCTGGATCTGCTGGCTTTCCTGGGTCTCGGCGGCGCTAAAAAACCAGGTATCGCCATCATCCGCTGTGGGACTGGTGTTGAGACGATCGTCGGAACTATCAGCCGTGACCTCGGGGTATGCCAAATCATCGGTTCCCCCCAGCACCTGCTGTAGGGCGGGCAGATCGCGCAGAATATGGCGCAGCTCTAACCGCTCTAGGAGTGGACGGATGCGATCGCTCTTAAAGCCCGTTAGTTGGCAGTCGTCTAAGCCATGGTCAATGGGCACATTGAGATGAATCTGCGCCATAAACTGGGAATGCTGCGCCGCCTCTCGTCCTTCTTCCAGCTTCTTGCGAGTTGCGCCCTTAATTTGGTCGAGGTTGGCATAGACCTGTTCTAGGGTGCCAAATTCTTCTAGCAGCTTCACCGCCGTCTTCGCCCCAATGCCGCGCACACCAGGAATATTGTCCGACGAATCACCGCAAAGGGCTTTGTAATCCACTACTTGCTCGGGCGTCACGCCCAATTTTTCCATCACCTGGGTGGGGCCATATTCCGTTCCGCCAGCCGGGGTATTGCGGGCAAAGGCATTGCTCAAATACAGCACGCTCACGCCTTGCTCATCACTGCGCTCGGCAGATACCAACTGAAAGAGATCGCGATCGCCACTGAGAATCTTCACCCGGTAGCCGGCCTCTTTGCCTTGGATAGCTAAGGTACCAATCACATCATCAGCTTCGTAGCCGGTCGCCGTGACAATCGTCAGGTTCATCGCCGCTAGGATCTCTTGCAAATTGGCGATATCGGGAATGAAGTCGTCAGGGGTTTCTGCCCGCCCAGCTTTGTAGGTATCGTCGGCTTCATGGCGGAAGGTGGGGGTGCTCAAGTCAAAGGCGATCGCGACGTGGGTGGGCTGCTGAGCTTTGAGCATATCGATCAACGATTTGAGAAAGCCAAAGCACACACTGGTGGGGATGCCGGTGGAGGTGCGCAGACCGCCATCGCGCCCGTTGGCATGGGCATAGTACGACCGAAACGCCAGGGAATGACCATCAACCAAGATTAAGAGCGGGGTGGAGCGATCGCTGGACATAGAACCTTTACTCGAAAAAACCAAGATACCAGAGGTTGGGCGGATACAAGCTGTCTGTGACCGATGCTAGTGCTGTCATCCTGAAGGATGCTAACAGATTTGACCGGCAATTGATCGTATAGTACAATTGAACCATGCCATGGGAATTAATGAACCCGATTCAATGTAAAAATAATCTATCCCCAAGGTTGAACCCCATTCACCCTTGGGGGAACCGATCCTCTCTGATGGAAGACGTCGCTAAGCTCACATCAGGAAATCTGTAGCTAAACCATTGAACCACCGCGTTGCCCCCAGGCATGGCCCTAAACTGGAGCTAGTTTATTGCCGGTGGTGCCCTAATCCCATGTCAGCCCTTGCCTCCGATCTCCAATCAACGTCTTTACCGGATGCCTCCGATATCCGGTTGCTCGTGCTCGATATTGACGGGACGATCTCCGGTGAATCCAACACCATTCGCCCCGCTGTCCTAGAAGCGATCCGCGCCGTTCAAGCCAAGGGCATTCAAGTGGCGATCGCTACAGGACGGATGTATTGTGCCGCCCTGCGGTTCTACGAAGCCGTGGGATCGACCCTGCCGCTGCTGTCCTACCAAGGCGCTTATGTTAAAGAACCCAAGACCGGCGTGGTTCACCATCACTGGCCCGTCGCTCGCCATACCGCTGAGCAATTGCTGGACTACTTCGAGGATGTAGAACGCCAGGCTGATCTCAACACCCCCCTTTCCATTCACTTCTACATCAACGATCGCCTCTACGTGCGGGACATGACCCCCGAAACGGCCGCCTATGCTGAACGAAGTGGGGTGACGCCCAATGTTGTGGGCGATCTGCGCCAAGTTCTGACCGACGACCCCACCAAGGTGCTAGCCCTCAGCCATGATCCCTTGCTGATCGACCAACTGCTCGATTCCCTGCGCCAGCGCTACACCCCCGCCGAACTCTATTTCACCAAGTCTGTGGCCACCTTTTTTGAGGCGGCCAATCCCCAAGTGAACAAGGGCGTGGCCGTGCGCTACCTGGCCGAGCAACTGCTGGGCCTTTCTGCCGCCCAGGTGATGACCATTGGCGATAATTTCAACGATGTGGAAATGCTGGACTATGCGCAGATTGGCATCGCCATGGGCAATGCTCCAGAAGCTGTGCAGGCTTTTGCTGATTGGACAACCGCCGATGTTGAAGAGGACGGAGTGGCGATCGCCCTAGAGAAATTTCTATTGTGAGGATGCTGGAATCCTAAAGATTCCTAGAAAACAGAAAGGGCATCGACGACTGACCGTGTTTCGTCTCGATGCCCTCGCTGGTTCGCTCCTCACACATTAGTGAGTGTACAAGACTTGTTTAGATTTGTCACTCATGCGTCGATAATATGACAATGTTATGACATTTTCACGGGGCTGGGATCGCCACAGAGTAGGTATTCTAGCCCAATGTAAAAATCTTTTGAATCACCTTGAAGCGCCTGGATAGAAGCCGATCATGGATGTAGCCTGTCGTGTCTTTGTCTATGGAACCCTGAAACCGGGGGGATATTACTACGCGGACTACTGTGCTCCTAGCGTCATCGCCGTCCAGGCAGCGATCGCTTGGGGCAGGCTCTACCATCTGCCCATGGGCTACCCGGCACTCACGGAGGGCGATCGCCCTGTTCAAGGTTCCCTACTGACCTTTGCCAGTGCCGAGATTTTAGACCAATTAGACGATCTAGAGGGCTATGATCCCCAGCGATCGCCCTTGGAGAATGAGTATGAACGTCGGACAACAGAAGTCTTTGGCAGCAATCGTCAATCCTTGGGGCTAGCCTGGAGCTATTGGATGACCGAGGCGCAGGTGCAGCAGTGGCGCGGTGTCCTCTGTGAGGACAATGTCTGGAATGGTAATCAGGCACCTGATTGACGGACAAAACTCCTGCGATCTTGATTCTCTCGTCGTTTGGGTTAGCGTCAGCGTAACCCAACGGAATCTAAGCTGGTACTGGGTTTGACATGGGTCAACCTAGCCTAGACAAAAAGATGGGTCAGTCAACCCGGTAACCCGCCTATGTGCTGAGACGGGTTACCGGGTGTGTCCTGGAATTCCTTTTCGTTTTTCTGTCTTCGTTCTTCTGTCTTGCGATACTAGGTAGACATAATTGATATTAATTTATGCTTAATTTTTTATGGAATGAAGGATTGAGAGAGGCGATCGCTGCAAGTCTTTAATTACCATAAAAGAGTTCGGCAACTAGAGGATAGCAAACTTATAATAGAGGGCGTAATTGACATCATGAGGTCATCAATCCTTGAACGTCCTCGCATCGTAGATCTAGGATCTTCTATGCCATACTGCGGATTCTTTATATGCTTGAAATTCTAACAGAAACAGTGGCGCTAAACCATAGACATAAAGCGGCTTTGAAGCAATGTCTGGATGATAAGCACAGGGAGTTCTAAGCCATGATTGTGAGAAAAGTCTGTTCTAGAATTAAGCTCTGAAACATTGTAAAACTCTAGATTTTTCCATAGATCATCGCATGTCCGTGAGTACGTTGTTAATTCTTTCTTAACTGTTGTTCAGAGCACATGTTTACGCTGGTTCTTGCGGTTAACTAAGGGCGATCGCTGCATGATTTAACACCACGCTAACCTCAACCACCATTTCCCAGACGATACCTGGAGAGCCTTTATGACGATCTCGAATCTACTTGCAACCCCCATGTCCGTTACGAACTCAGACGAGCTGGAAACATTGGTTCAGTCCGTCAAGGCGGCTCAAGAAACCTACTCCAAGTTTACGCAGGAGCAGGTCGATGTCATCTTCAAGCAAGCGGCTCTGGCTGCCAACACCGCCCGCATCCCCCTAGCCAAGCTAGCGGTGGAGGAAACCGGCATGGGCGTTGTGGAAGACAAGGTGATCAAAAATCACTTTGCTTCGGAGATGATTTACAACAAGTACAAGAACGAAAGAACCTGCGGTGTGATCGAATCAGATCCGTCCTTTGGCTTTCAGCGCATTGCTGAGCCCGTGGGCATCCTAGCCGGCATTGTCCCCACCACCAACCCCACCTCTACGGCGATCTTTAAGGCCCTGCTAGCCCTCAAAACCCGCAACGCCATTATCTTCTCGCCCCATCCTCGCGCTAAAGGCTGCACCATTGCCGCCGCCCGAATTGTCCTAGAAGCAGCCGTGAAAGCCGGAGCCCCAGAGCATATCATCGGCTGGATTGATGAACCAACCGTTCCCCTCTCGCAACAGTTGATGCAGCATCCCGATGTGAAGCTGATCTTGGCGACCGGCGGGCCGGGTATGGTCAAGGCAGCCTACTCTTCGGGCAATCCATCTCTCGGCGTGGGAGCCGGCAACACCCCAGCGGTGATTGATGAAACCTGTCATATCAAGATGGCGGTCAGCTCTATTCTGATCAGCAAGACCTTCGATAACGGCATGATCTGCGCCAGTGAGCAGTCCGTCGTGGTGGTGGATTCGGTCTATGATCAGGTGCGCCAAGAGTTTCTCGAACGCGGTGCCTATATTCTCAATGAAGAGGAACGGCAGAAGGTTGGCAACATTATCTTGGTGAATGGTCGTTTGAATGCGGCGATCGTGGGGCAGCCCGTTGATGTCCTGGCAGATCTAGCCGGCATCGAGCAAGCCAAGGGAGCTCGGGTTTTGATTGGTGAAGTGGAAGCGATCGCCCCCGAGGAACCCTTTGCCTATGAAAAACTATCGCCGATCCTCGCCATGTATCGGGCGTCAGACTTTTCGGAAGCGGTCACCAAGGCGGAAGCGCTGATTGCCTTTGGGGGGCATGGCCATACCTCCGTTCTCTACACCCATCCCAACAACGAAGACCGAATTCGCCAGTTTAAGTCTCATCTGGAAACCGCGCGGGTTTTGATCAATACGCCAGCCTCCCAAGGGGCGATCGGTGATCTGTATAACTTCCAGCTCGATCCATCCTTGACCCTAGGATGCGGCACCTGGGGCGGAAACTCTGTTTCCGAAAACGTTGCGCCCCACCATTTGCTCAACATTAAAACCGTGACGGAACGTCGGGAGAATATGTTGTGGTTCCGTGTGCCGCCCAAGGTGTACTTCCGCTGTGGAGCCTTACCCGTTGCCCTCAAGGAACTCGCGGGCAAAAAGCGAGCCTTCATCATCACCGATAAACCTCTCTACAACCTAGGCATCACAGAAAGTGTGACGGAAGTATTGGAGGAAATTGGGCTGAAGCACCAAACCTTCTATGATGTTGAGCCTGATCCATCCCTATCGACTGTCATGAAAGGGGTGGCGGTGATGAATAGCTTCCAGCCCGATGTGATTATTGCCATTGGCGGTGGATCACCGATGGATGCGGCTAAGGTGATGTGGCTGATGTATGAACATCCGGAAATCCAGTTTGATGGACTGGCCATGCGGTTTATGGATATCCGCAAACGCGTCTATGAACTGCCGCCCTTGGGTGATAGAGCCATGCTAATTGCCGTGCCCACCACCTCCGGAACTGGATCTGAAGTGACGCCCTTTGCGGTGGTCACCGATGACAGCACCGGCATTAAATACCCCTTAGCGGACTATGCCCTCACCCCCAACATGGCCATCGTCGATCCGTCCTTGGTGATGCACATGCCCAAGACGCTCACGGCCTACGGTGGTGTGGATGCTCTCACCCACGCCCTAGAAGCCTATGTCTCGGTTCTAGCAACCGAGTTCACCAATGGCTTGGCCCTAGAAGCCATTCGCCTGTTGTTTAAGTACCTACCCAGCGCCTACAAAAATGGTGCCAATGATCCCAAGGCCAGGGAAAAGGTGCATTATGCAGCCACCATGGCCGGCATGGCCTTTGCCAATGCCTTTCTAGGCGTCTGCCACTCCCTAGCCCACAAGCTTGGCTCGACCTTCCATGTGCCCCATGGCTTAGCCAACGCCCTGATGATCTCCCACGTGATCCGCTATAACTCCACCGATATTCCCTTCAAGCAAGCGATCTTTCCTCAATACAAATACCCCAATGCCAAGTGGCGCTATGCCCGCATTGCCGACCATCTGCAACTAGGGGGCACCACCGAGGATGAAAAGGTTGACTTGCTGGTCAATGCTATCGAAAACCTGAAGAAAGAGCTCGATATGCCCATGACCATTAAGGAAGTCTTATCTGAGGACGAGCAGGCTTTCTATGAGCAGCTTGAAGAGATGGCCGACCAGGCCTTCGATGACCAATGTACAGGGGCCAACCCTCGCTATCCCCTGATTCGGGATATGAAGGAACTCTACGTCCTCGCTTACAAAGGCTGTCGTCTAGACTCAGTCTTGTATAACAAAGACGTCACCCCTGCCTATGCCACAGAGATGGCCGACAGAGCCACCGATCTCCAGCCAGACGTGGCGATCGCCACCTCCTAACCCAAATCTCCTAGTCTGAACGTCCTAGGCTAAGCATCGATAACCAGCGATCGCTCCTTATCTTATTCAAGGAGCGATCGCCTATTTTATAGCAGGCTCTATCAACAGCTCCCCGTCTGCATTCCTTCGGGCAGCTCTAGGGTATCGCCGATCGCATCGCCGTTATGGTAGGCCGCTAGGAGAATTTCGCTGGTTTTTCCCCAAGCGATCGCCCCTGATTGCGCTACCCCAATCGCACCGAGGTCACGCTGATGCTGCTGAGATTCCACAAACGAACGATGGAACGCATCCTCCAAAGACGCCCCGTCGGTGACCCGCACCACAATGCGCGCCGCTAAGCATTCGTCAATAATATCTTCGCCGATCCCCGTGCAGCTAATGCCAGCCCAGGCGTTGGCATAGTTGCCCGCAGGCATAGCCGAATCACTCACCCGACCAATGCGCTCAAAGCCTTTCCCACCCGTAGATGTACCTGCTGCAACATGTCCATCTTGGTCAAGGGCCACTACACCGATGGTGCCTCGTCCAGCAGAATCTTCCAGATCTGCTTCGGCAATCACCCCAGCCATATCTCTATTAAAGTTACCTGCTCGTTCCTGAATCCATTCCTGAAGGCGCAGATCGGTGAGCGGATCATGGGTAGGAATATTCAGCTCCCGCAACAGTTGAGCAGCGCCATAGTCAGACAGAACGCGATCGGCAGAATCTTGCAAAAATTGAGCTAGATAAATCGGATTTTTCAGCCGCGAAACGTTGATGACGCCGCTAAAGCTTTGGCTTGCGCCATCCATCAAGGACGCACTCATCCTTACCTGCCCATCCGACTGCAGCACCGAGCCGGTGCCAGCATTAAACCGTGGTTCATCTTCTAGAAGCTGACAGCCTAGGATCACGGCGTCCTTGGCGCTGCTTCCTCGCAGCAACTGGTCATAAACGGTTTCGACAATGTGATAGAGGGATTTACGGACAGCTTCAGCGCCGCCCTTGCCCTTGAGAGAACTGCCCGCTCCGCCATGGATAATCAGTTTGGGCTGCACCGGATGGTTTGACATAACTAGATACGTTAATTAGATACGCTGATGGGTTGACTTAGGGTTGGTCGGGAGCAGGTGGGGGAGACGGCGGGGGAGCTTGGCGGAAGAATTTGAATTTCGCGATCGCCCAGCTTGCGGCTTTGACCACTTGCGGGTGAGAATCCCGACGCGATCGCTCCAGGATAGGAATTACCTGTTCTGAGCGAATTTGCCCCAGCGATTCGACGGCAGCACAGCGCACATGAACCTGAGGATCGCGACTGAGCCGGTCTAAAACAGGAATGATGCGACGGACATCGGTGCCTACCATGCGCGAGGCCACCAATTGTCCCAGAGAGACCGCTACTTGCTCACGAATAGCAGGATCCGGTGAACTAGCATGGCAAGCGATCGAGGAACTATTGGCAAGCTGTCCCGACTGACCAAGGGCTACGAGCCGCTGTTGCAGATCGACCGCTGGGGAAACAGGGGGTGGCGTCGGTACCCTATCGACCGGTGGGTTAGCTAGCTCCGGTGGCGGACTATCACCGTTGGCGATCGCTTCGGACGGAGCCTCGGAGGTTGCCTCGGACGGTGCCTCGGGAAGTGCCTCAGGAGGTGCTGGCGCGGCGGGAGGTGCAGCTGATAGGTTTTCTAGTTGAGCCGTGAGGTGGGCAATTTCTGCCTGCAGCGATCGCACCTGGGCGTCGTGGGTCTGGGTAAGCGCTTGGATCTGGTCATCTCGCTGTTTTTGGGATTCGACCGCGAGGGCATTGACCTTGGCTTGATGGCCTTGGGTGAGCGTTTGCGCCTGGGCATCCAACTGCTTTTGATAGTCGGCCTGCAGCGATCGCACCAAATCTTGGCGACGGGCCTCCTGCTCGCGGGACACTTCCTCAAGCACCCGGTGGCTTTGCTGCAATTCCTTGGTTTTGCGATCGAGCTGGGCCTTCAGCCACAGATAGACAAGACCGGCTCCCACCAGCAGTCCGATAATGATCCCGAGAATCAATCCCATCAATCTCTCCCTTGTTCGGTTGCAATGAATTGGGGCGCGATCGCCCAACCGTACCCTAGGCGTTCCTGGGTACCCTCTTCTCAGTCTAGCTATCAGGCGGCGTCTCTAGGGTAGACCGACGACGGCGGCAGCGTTCGGAGCAATACTTCACCTCATCCCAACAGTCTGCCCACTTCTTGCGCCAGGTGAAGGGGCGTTGGCACACCGGACATACTTTGGTGGGGAGGTCTGACTTGGCACGGTTGCGTCCCATCAGCGTTGTACAGCGATCTAGATCGAGATAGGGTGGAAAGAGCTGACGTCATGATCCTAGCTTGATATCATCTCTTGTTACCGAGCTGTCTAGCCTTAGACCATGCAGGACGCCAGTTTAAATCCTAACATTGCAGAGACTCTAGACTTACCATGAAAGAGCCGGAAGATCGCTTAGCGGCGATCCGTCTTGTGCTGGTGGAACCATCGGGAGCGCTGAATATCGGCTCGATCGCCCGCGTGATGAAAAATATGGGTTTGTCGCAGTGGGTGGTGGTGCAGCCCCATTGTGACGTTCGGGGCGAGGATGCCCAACGGATGGCGGTTCATGCCTGGGATCTGCTCGATCAACTACAGGTGGTTGCCACGTTGCCAGAAGCCTTGGTGGGATGCCAGCGGGCGATCGCCACCACGGGACGAGATGACTATACCGATGTCAGCCGCTTAGAACATCCGCGCCAGGCCTTGCCTTGGCTGCTAGAGGGCGCAGACCAGATGCCGCCGGTACAGTCGGCGTTAATTTTTGGGCCGGAGGATCGAGGTCTGAGCAATACCGAACTCAACTACGCCCAGCGATGGGTGCAAATTCCCTCTAGCGATCGCTACCGATCCTTGAACCTAGCTCAGTCCGTGGCGGTCTGTTGCTATGAGCTGTATCAACTGGCGGGCTCACCGGAAACCTCGCTGGGTTCTAGGGAAGCGATCGCTGAACCGGCTGCCTCCCTGGATGCCCTCGAACGCTATTACCAAACCTTAGAAGATCTGCTGTTACGGATTGGCTATCTCTATCCCCACACCGCCGAAAGCCGCATGGCCAAAGTGCGGCGCTTGTTAAACCGTGCCTATCCATCCAGCCACGAGGTTTCCATGCTGCATGGCGTCCTGCGACAAGTTCACTGGGCGATCGCCCAAGCGGCAATACAATCTGCAGAAAAAAAGTCAGACTAGCGATCGCATTTCTAGTGTCACCCCTTATTCTTATGAGAGCGAAACGCTAAGGATGGGTGATCCTGTACCCTGTCTATAGCGCTATCTAATCCCTGCGATCGAGGAGATATTCATGGTGGAGTCTGGTCATCAATCCCGTTCATCCCGCCGCCGTCGGGTCGCGCCGCCATCAGGACAACGTTCTGCCCCAGCGGCCGGATCGGGAACAGTGGTGCCGCTACGTCGCCCGCGCCCCTCTGAACCCAGCTCGACCCGGCGAGCTGCTGCTCCTGCTGGAACCCGTCGGATGCCAGACTCTGCCCGCTCCCGCACCGCGCCCCCCAAGCGACGATCCAGGGGATGGTTATGGCGTTTGTTAGGCGGAGCATCCTCTCCTCAGCCATCCTCGTCCCAGGCCATGTCTTCTCGAACAGCGTCTTCTCGAACAGCATCTTCTCGGACATCGTCCCCTCGAACAACCTCTCCTCAGGCATCCTCCCGCTCAGCTTCCCGGACAGCGCCGCCGCGATCGCCCCGGCCAGGGTCTCCAGACCGCAACCCCACCACCGATCCACGTATGCGGCGGGTGCCGGCTCCTCAAGCCATGGCTCGAACAGCAGGAGGGCGATCGCCCCAACCGGGTCGCCCTGTGCGGCGGCGAAGCCGGCCCAATCCTGTCCTGCTTTACCTCGTGCGGCTGTTGATTCTCGTGGTAGGCATTGGCGCAATTGTCGGCACGCTGCTGTCTGTGTTTAACCCCACGGTGAACTATGCCGAGGGACAGGACACCCCAGCAGCCATGGCCGATCCTGCGGATGCATCGAGCACTAGTCTGGGGGCAACCAATCTAGCCTCGACCCTCATGCCCCTTGATCTCAATCAATCGATGATGGATCTAGAGCAGCAAGTGCGTGACCTAACGACCCCCTACCCAGACCTCACCCCCGGTGTGTTTGTTCTAGACTTCGAGACCGGCAACTACCTAGATATCAACGGACGCCAAGTCATTCCGGCCGCTAGCATCATTAAAATACCTATCCTGGTTGCTTTCTTCCAAGATGTGGATGCTGGCACCATTCAGATGACGGAAACCCTGACGCTGACAGAAGCAGACGTAGCTGAGGGATCAGGGGATCTACAATTTCACAGCGTAGGTTCCGAGTACAGCGCCCTGGAAACGGCCTCTTTGATGATTGTGATTAGCGACAATACCGCCACCAATATGCTGATTCGTCGCATGGGTGGCGCAGAAGCCCTCAACCAACGCTTCCAATCCTGGGGGCTAGAAAATACTATCCTGCGCGACTGGTTACCGGATCTAGAGGGCACCAATACCACCACCCCCTACGAAATGGTGGAACTCATGACCCGCCTGAGCCGAGGCGAATTGCTGTCCCTGCGATCGCGCGATCGCCTGTTTGACATCATGCGCCGTACCTACACCGACACCCTCATTCCTGCTGGAGTAAACGATCCCAGTGCCACCATTGCCCACAAAACGGGTGATATTGGTGCCATGGTTGGAGATGTGGGTACGGTAGACACGCCCCGTGGTACTCGCTATGGCGTTGCCGTCATGATGAGCCGTCCCCACAACGATAGTCGTGCCCAGGAACTGATTCGGTTGATCAATGGATCGATCTATGAGTACCTAACGCGATCGCCCCAGACCACCATCAATCTTGATTCCCAAACCGAAGCCACCCAGGGCGGTCAAGCCCTTCCTTCAGAAGGCGATGCCCAAATTTCTACCACGGAACCCAACCCTAATTGACCCTGATGGGTGATGAGTCTAGCGGACTGCTTCGGTTTACCCGCAATGCTCTTGGGCAAACTTCCGCACTTGATAGTGGCGAGATTCGAGCAGTTCATAGGTCGAGCCCATCGCCTGGGAAAACTCTGCCTCGACTCCCGTAAGCACAGCCTCAGGAATAGCCTGCCATTCGTCAAAGCTATTCCAGCGAATGATAGTCACCACCTCAGTGACGTCATTGGGGTTGATCAAGACGTCTTTCCCTAAAAAACCAGGATACTGAGCCAGGGTACGCGTCCAGATGGCATGATCTTGCTGTACAAATCGTTCTCGTTCACTATCGTTGACCCGGAAGCGTAACCATTCAATCTCCATGCTCACGCAGTTGATCCTTCCTATGTACTAGACAATAGTACGATAGCAATCAGGGGTGAGGAATCAGGATTATTTGGGATTCTTGGATACAGAGATAGAGGCGAGGGCTAGTATGAAGTGGGATAGGTCAGCCATCGCCCCAGCGATCGCTAACCGCTATCTCATCACATCAGCAGAGCGCACGGTTGGTTGAGAGGACCCTAGCATGGACAACAATAATCTGATTCAGCAGCTTTTAATGATCGGCATCGGGACGACGTCCTTAGTTGCTGAAAAGCTTCGAGATGTCAGCAATCAATGGGTAAAAGACGGTAAGCTAGACCCCGAGCAGGCGTCTAGTTTTGTCAATGACCTCATGCAGCAGCTTCGTTCGGAGCAGACCAATGTCGAAGCCCAGTTTGAGCGGCAGCTTCGCAATGTTCTACAAGACTTGGGCGTCCCCCGGCAGGCAGAGATGGACGAACTGCGCGGCCGCCTCGATCGCTTAGAGCGCCAGGTGCGGGATCTAGAAAATAAGCTGTGGCGTTGATGGTTCATCAGGTTGGCCGGACTGCGCCGCTCACCCTCAACACGTTGAACGACTTAAAACGGAGGAAACTCTTTTGCGCGAGATACTAATTAGCTTTGGAGTCATCGTGGCCTGCTGCCTCGTGCTTTTGGTTGCCCAGATTCGAGGCACAGGGGATGCGATCGCTGCTCCATCTCCCACACCAGAGGTGACCGTTGCCGATAGCAGCCCATCCGTTCCGGCTGAACTTAACATCGCCCAAGCTCCTAGCACCGAAGCTAGTGACTTGATGAATCCAGCAGAATCCCCCTCAGAGGTCGCCCCTGTGGCAGATAACCTAGTTACCACTGAATCTGGTCTACAGTACGTTGAACTAGTGGAAGGCACCGGTGCTATTCCCCAAACGGGTCAAACCGTGGTCGTACACTACGTTGGCACCCTAGAAGACGGTACCCAGTTTGATAGCTCCCGCGATCGCAACCGTCCCTTCTCTTTTCGGCTAGGCACCGGTCAGGTCATTCGTGGCTGGGATGAAGGTCTTTCCACCATGAGGGTTGGCGGACGTCGGCAGTTGATTATTCCTTCAGACTTAGGCTATGGAGCTCGGGGTGCTGGTGGCGTCATTCCGCCCAATGCAACCCTAGTGTTTGATGTGGAATTATTGCGGATTAGCTAGGCTGATCATCCTACTAGAATGGGGCGATCGCAAGGGGCGCGATCGCCCTAGGATATTACATTCTTTGAAGTTTTGTAGGGTTTTGCAGATTCCGCCTAGAGCCCTGCTGTACACTGAAACTCGATTGTAAAACCATCGACGTCAGCCAGATTGTATTCCAACGAATGGATCTGGTCAGACTGTTAACAGCCAATCGTTTGGAGCCTGTATATCAATGTCGCATTCCGTTAAGATCTACGACACTTGTATTGGGTGTACGCAGTGCGTCCGTGCTTGTCCTCTAGATGTTCTTGAAATGGTGCCCTGGGATGGCTGCAAAGCTGGGCAGATCGCTTCGTCTCCACGGACGGAAGACTGTGTAGGCTGTAAGCGTTGTGAAACGGCTTGCCCCACTGATTTCTTGAGCATCCGTGTTTACCTCGGCGCTGAAACGACCCGCAGTATGGGTCTGGCCTACTAATTTGTACATCTTAACTCGGGCGGATGGTTCATCCGTTTTGAGGTTTTATCACTCAACCTATAACGAATGCGGGGCACAGTCCCCGTTTTTTTTGCCTTAGGATCATGGTGAGACTAGGGTGAGCGATCGCCCACCCTGATCTACGACTACGGCAAGACCGCCTCGGTGTCTAAGCCTGCAGCAACTAGAAACTAGGGCACCAGAGAGCGATCCCTAGCGGAACATGCTGCTCACCGACGTATCTTCATGAATCCGCCACACCGTCTCTCCCAAGAGGTTGGCCACCGACAGCACCGTAAGCTGCTCGAAGTAGCGCTCTGGAGACACTGGAATGGTGTTGGTGACAATCACCTCTTCAAAAATTCCGCTGGAGAGCCGCTGAACCGCTGGTGGGGAAAACACCGCATGGGTGGCGCAGGCGTAGACCCGACGCGCTCCCTCATGGCGCAACATCCGACCAGCTTCACAGATGGTGCCAGCGGTGTCGATCATGTCATCCACCAAAATGGCCGTTTTGCCCGCCACATCACCAATGATATTCATCACCTCCGCCACGTTATGGGCCTGCCGGCGTTTATCGACGATGGCAAGGGGAGCATCATTGAGCTTCTTGGCAAAAGCCCGAGCCCGAGCCACCCCACCCACATCGGGCGAGACCACCACCACATCGGACAGATCTTTCCGAGCCAGATACTCCAAGATCACCGGAGAACCATAGACATGGTCAAAGGGAATATCAAAGTAGCCTTGGATCTGGGCAGAGTGTAGATCCATGGCCAAAATGCGCCCTGCTCCCGCCTTGGTAATCAAGTTGGCGACGAGCTTCGCGGTAATCGATTCTCGTCCGGCGGTTTTGCGGTCGGCGCGGGCATAGCCATAGTAGGGGATCACGGCGGTAATTTGCCGGGCGGATGCCCGACGGCAGGCGTCAATCATGATCAACAGCTCCATCAAATGGTCATTGACCGGATGGCAGGTGGGCTGGATCAGATAGACATCACACCCTCGGATCGATTCCTGAATTTGGACATACAGTTCGCCATCGGCAAACTGTTTTCTCACCATGGGGCCTAAGTCCATGCCCAGATAGCGGGCAACTTCTTCGGCAAGCAGCACATTCGATGAGCCAGCAAACAGACGCAGTCGGCTGTTCTCAGAGAAGGTGTGCAACGAGGTCTGAAGGGGAAGAGTAGCAGAGTGAATCACGATGAGCCCTCGAAGTGTCAGAGTCAGTGCAGGACAGTACGTTGGAGATGGGGAGGGCCGCAGTCAGCGATCGCCGCCCCCACCGCGTTGGATCTCAGCGGCATGTCCCATACTTGGGGCATCTAGCCGCTTGGGCTGTGGATAGGCTTACGAGTGCCAGAGTGAACAGTGACTGTCCTGATGGCATTTGAGGTTAGGCTATGCAAGCCTACCATTCCTAAGGAATGGCACGAAATAGGGTTTTCACGAGATTATTTAAGAACAGCTTTAGCGTTTTATAAATACATGGAACCTAGAGGCGCTGGTTAGGCTAGAGTTGAGCACAGTCCAGCATCAATAACTGGGGTAGTGAGATGGCAATGGGTCACTGGCTTGTAACCTTAGCGTTTAAACTCAGTTACCTGGTACAGATTATACTGTGCGATCGCTAGGATCCAACAGGCTCTTACTCCGTCAACTGGCTGAACATGGCGGATCAAATCTGAGAGGAATGACCGATCTTAAGTCTGCACCTAGGCTTGCGCTAAACGGCCGTTTGATGCTGGCTCGGACTTCAAATTTTCTTATCGTAGAGTTTCGCGGCTGCCCTCAAGAGCACGGAATTGCCGAGACGCAAATTCAAGATAGGGAAGCGCTCGCTGCGGAGCATGACGGTCTAAAAAATAGAGCGCCTGCTCCATGGCGGCATGGGCTAGAGCAACTTGTTGCTGCTGAGTGGATGGCATATGATCCTCCGTCCTGATGTCCTAATCTCAATGGATATAGATGGGTGCCCCAATTCAGCGATCGCTGAATCTTGGTATCCAAGGGGCTATGTCAAGTCACCACTGGGGAGGGTCGTGAAATGGCTAGGGCGACCCGTTGTAGGTCGCGATGTGCCCATGCCTCTAAACGGGGGAATGCATAGGGTAGGGCTGCATTTAGTATGTCGTGTTCCAGCCGTTGAACCCGTGATCGCGGCGGTGGTTCTAGGTGATTCTTCTAGAGCAGTATCGTGACGGATCGACGTTCAACGGGTGAGCCATCTAGGCAGAAAGATGTGATCTAAACTATAACTAGGCTGTGAGATGTATCACATTTGGCGGATGTTTAATCAGAATGGCATTGATACACTTGGGATGTTCCATTGGGAACACTAGGGAAGTTCGCCCCTTGCCTCTCTTAAGATTTGCCATCAAACGCTATTTGAGTTCATCCAACGGTGCTGGGATTGCGTCTCAGGGATGCACTGGGCTCTTCTATTACTCCTCCACGTTGCTATGTCTGCACATCAAACGCTGGTTTCGGATCAGGCATCACTGCTGTCCACCTTGCTCAATAGCTTGCCCACAGCGGCGGCCCTGCTAGACATTGAGATGAACTACCTAGCGGTCAATCGACATTGGCTACGGCTGGTGGCGATCGCCCCTGAGGTCAAGAACGATTGGGTGGGGCAGTCCCACAGGCGGTATTTCCCAGACCATGCCAAGCGCTGGGAGCAGATTTTGGCGACCTGTCAGACGGATGGTTCCTATCAATGGCAAGACGATCAACCTGGCTTCACCCAGGGAGGTCTATGCTGGACAGCGCGCGCTTGGAGCGATGGAGCAGGCTCAGCAGTTCTACTCGATCGTCCAGCCGGTCTCTTGCTGATGGCGGATGAGGTGACCTTCTGTCCTTTGCCTCAGGGGCGATCGCCCCGCCAGATCCAAAAGGAGCAGATTATTCATTCACTATCATCGCAAATTCATCAACTTCTTGACTTGCAGCAAATCTTACAGACCACCGTTAAAGAAGTACGGCAATTCCTAGATACAGATCGGGTCTTGATCTATCAATTTGCCCCAGACTGGAGCGGCACCATTGTGGTGGAATCGGTGGTCGAGGAATGCCCGTCCGTCTTAGGAACATCCCTGCACGATCCCTGTTTTTCCGAGAAATACATCGAGCCCTATCGCCACGGCCGCATCCATGTGGTGAACAATGTGCAACACGCCAACCTAGTGCCCTGCTACGTTGATTTCCTCAAGCAATTTCAGGTGCAGGCGAATCTCGTTGCTCCCATCATCTGCAACGGCATTCTCTGGGGATTAATTTGCGTTCATGAGTGCCAGGCTGCCCGAGCGTGGCAACCCATTGAAATGAACCTCGTGGAGCAACTGGCCACCCATGTGGGGATCGCCATCCAGCAGGCCGAGCTATATCAGCAACAGCAACAGCAGCTTGCAGAACAAGAGATGACCCTAGAACAAGCCATGGCCGATCGCTTCTCTAAAGAGGCGGCCCTGCGTCGGTCAGAACAGCGGCGATCGCTCCTGTTTGAACAAACCCCCATTGCCGTTGTCGAGCTAGACCGCCAACTACGGGTCACGGCCTGGAACCGAGCGGCGGAGCGCGTCTTTGGCTATAGTGCCAGCGAAGCCGTGGGCCAGTTGATTCAAGACCTGATTGTGCCCTCTAACGAGCATCAGTTTGTGGAAGATGTTCTGCTGTCGCTTATGGATAGTGGCACCAGTTACCAGAGTGAAAATACCAACGTTACTAAGTCAGGAGACTACATTCTTTGTGAATGGCACGATGTGCGCTTAGTGGACGAACATGGCAACCTCGTGGGCATTGCCTCCCTCGCCATCGATATTACCCAGCGCAAACATGCTGAATATGCTTTACGGCAGTCGGAAGCCGCCCTGCGGGTTCAAGCTCAGCAGCTAGAATGCACCATCAATGAACTAAAACGTACTCAGATGCAACTGGTACAAAGTGAGAAAATGTCTAGCCTCGGGCAGCTCGTGGCGGGGGTAGCCCATGAGGTCAATAATCCCGTGAATTTTATCTATGGCAATCTCAACCATGCCCATCGGTATCTAGCAGATATGATAGAGGTTCTCAATCTCTATCGTTTGCATTATCCAGAGCCAGTTGCTCCAGTGCAGGCAGCGATCGATCATGTGGAATTAGATTACCTGATTGAGGATTTTCCAAAAACCTTAGATTCTATGCAGGTCGGCACGGAGCGTATTCGTCAGATTATCAGCAGTTTGCGTAACTTCTCGCGCCTAGATGAAGCTGCTTTAAAACAGGCAGACATCCATGAAGGTATGGAAAGTACGCTGATGATTTTACAGAGTCGGCTGAAGCCAAAAGTCCATCAGGCTGGAATTACCATCAAAAAAACCTACGGAACATTGCCGTGGGTGGAATGTTTTCCTGGCCCTCTAAACCAGGTTTTTATGAATATCTTATCGAATGCCATTGATGCCCTCGATGACATTCGATCGCTTCCTGATACAGAGCCTACCATCTATATCACCACCCAGCAGGTTCATGACAATCTTATTCAAATTCAGATTCGGGACAATGGCCCCGGCATTGCCGCCAATCTCCACCATCGTATCTTCGATCCATTTTTCACCACTAAAGAGCCTGGCAAAGGTACGGGTCTGGGGCTGTCGATCTGCTATCAAATCATCACCGATCGCCATAGCGGTCAGCTACGCTGCTTGTCGGAACCCAATCAGGGAACGGAATTTATCATTGAGATCCCTGTGATTCAACCGCGATCGCCCTCCTAATCGACCCTACGTTCGAGATAAGCTAAGACCCTCATTCTTTTATGGCCTGAGCATGAGCAGGTTGAACACTTGTGTCAAATCGAACATTCGCGGCACCGCAGCCCCTTCCATCGTCTGATGAACGGCGACTAGCGGCACGATGGCGCACCATCGTGCATGGAACATCAGACGTTGCTGCATGACGCTATGCCATTGAAATGAAAGCAAGCTGCTCACCGTACCTTGATGATGAATAGCTTGGATGCTGCTGAAGTGTGAGTGTCATCGCCTCGCCCACGGCTCGCTAGCGCATATCATCGGTTCAGCACCGCCAAATTTCAGATCCCCTTGCTAGAGGTTCAGCTTCTGGTTCATCGGGTACCAATGAACTTGGTCTCAGGTTTGATTGCCTACGCCCACCATTCGCATCAGCCCCGGTTGGGCATTCCAGATCACGCGCTGAAAGCCCTTTCCCAAGCCGCTTTTTAACGGTCAAACTCGTGCAGAAGCAACGGTTTTATGCTAAATAGAGAATTGTTCTCAATAGCGTCGGGTTGTTGCAAATATTGTCAGGATCGTTTAAGATTCACATTAAGGCTATGCTATTGAGAATTTTCAGGTACTCTAAGTCCTATGTATACTGCATCCTCACTCAAGGCCGAACTCAATCACCGAGGATGGCGCATGACTCCCCAGCGGGAGACCATCCTCCAAGCCTTTCAAAATCTGGCCAAGGGAAAACACCTTAGTGCAGAAGATCTTTACAATCGTTTGCACGCTCAGGGCGAAAATATTAGCCTAGCGACGATTTATCGCACGCTGAAGCTGATGGCCCGCATGGGTATTTTGCGAGAGTTAGAGCTAGCTGAAGGGCATAAGCACTACGAACTCAACCAGCCCGCTCCCTACCACCACCACCACCTGATCTGCGTACGCTGCAATCAAACCATTGAGTTTAAAAACGACTCCATCCTGCGGTCGGGGGTGAAAACGGCTGATAAAAACGGCTACCACCTGCTAGACTGCCAACTCACGATTCACGCCATTTGTCCCGCTTGCCAGCGATCGCTCATTCCTGTCTAAGCGTTGCTGAATATCGGCATGGTTCCGCAACCTTTCGCTTGGCGTTTCAGATCTTGTCGCTAGAGGTTCCCCCTTAATTCCGCAGCACCCCTGTCTAACCTCCATGGAAAGCTGGGTTTATGGATCCACGGGGATGAGCGCATCTAGAGAGAGCGCCGCGCGGATTTTTTCAATATTCCATTCAGCTAATCCCGTACGATCGCTGCTGGAGCGTGCTTCAAAAGGGCAGGTGCTCACCAACTGCAGCTTAGGATTTTCTGCGGCCCAAGCCTTAGCGATCGCCGAGAAGCCATCTTCAATCCACACAATCCGATGGGGCCATCGACGGCTACACCAGCGGGCCGCCAAGCATTTGGCGTCCTGTTTCGCGCTGGGAAAGGCCGCGGCGGCTTGGGCTGATTGCTGATCCGAGAGGGGATAGGCGATCGCCCACCGCTGGGTTTTGGCCCAATCATTCCACAGCAGCGCCTGGGAACCAAAGGATGAAATCCACAGGGGGGCAATCCACTCAGCCCAAGCGATCGCTGAAATGAGTTCCTTTGATCCACGCACTGCCCCCCAGGGAGCCGCTACATCCTGGGCATAGGGCTGCGCTACGGGCTGGTTTGGAATGCTCAGAACTCCTTGAATGTCAAGAAATAATAATGTTTGTTCGGCTAGCATCAGGCGTGATTGGGTCGTAACAATGGTGGTATGGATAGCTCAAGGGAGATTTAGAACCCTAAACAAGGCGCGTACACCCAAGGTTACATGTAACATTATCCCGTTGAGCAACTCAACCGATAACGAGATAGATGGCGGAAATTTTTTCTGAAACTTTTATCCTGATGACACGTCAAACCACCTATAGGAATAGACCCAAGCTATTTTAGAGCGTTCGTCGTCCAACCATGAACCTCTTGGGCTGTGCGTAACCAACCATACCTCACACTGTTTATATCCGCTGGAGAAATCACCTGTCATGCTACCGCCAACCTCTCAAGAATCTAGCCAACGCCGTATGGGCATCCGCGCGGGTGCCGTTGTCATGGGAGCCGTGTTATCCCTAGGTGGAGCTATGGCCCTACCGACTGTCGCTCAGACAGAGACTGTTTCCCCCGCCCCCGCCGATGCCCGCTTCGCCTGTCAATATATAGACGGGGAATATGTGGTCATGTATTACCCCCAAAGCCAGCCGGGTGAAGCATATCCCTGGGCAAAGCCAACCACCCTGGGCGGTGGCTGGACGCCCGAACGCCGCTGCACCGAAATCAGCCGTCGGCTAGAGTCCTACCGTCCCGATGGTTTGCTGGAAATGCGCACCAGCGTTGAAAATGACTACGACATCGTCTGCGTCACCACGCAGCAAAATTCCGACTGTCGGATTGTGCTGACGGTGCCCCCTGGGCAGGATGCTCGGGTCACCCGCGATCGCGTGTTTGAGAGCTTGACGGTAGCCGATAGCGGTCAACAAACCGATGCCGTGACGACGTTCACCGGCAACGACCTTGATGTGCTGGGCGATCTGGCCAATGAGCTGAATCTGCCATCGATCCCTGGCATCAATATGCCATCTCGGCGCTCCTCGGATGCCATTAACCTGCGTCCTTTCTTGGATCCCTCGGATGGCGGCACCGGCAACCAATTGGTGCCTAGCAACGCCCCTAGCCTAAACCCCGATCAGTTTCGCTAGATTGCGTAGTCCAAGGCCTAGGGCAAGAGTCCTAGCTTGACCGATACGTTGCTAGCCATAACGTCACGATTGTCCTTGGTGCTACCTGCTTCTTTTTGAATTTTTTTGAACAGATGCACCATCCAAGACCAAGTTCACCTATCAGGAGCGATCGCTCCTGATTTTTTTTGCCTGCCTGGATCGTGCCCCCTATCCACCATGACGTTACGTTCCGTGATGTCGAGCAAGTAGCTACTCATTCCATGAAGTCATGACATTTTTGAGGGCGATCGCTGAGGGTATATCAGGGGCGATCGCCCTCAAATCTTGATATAACAAGCAATTTGCGAGCTACACCATACACCATTTCCAGAAAGAATCGTCCAGATCTACGGAAAGACAATAGAAAACTCTAAATATTCCAACATTCAAGTTTAATTAACTTAACAAAAAAGGGTATTATATCGATAGGTAGAAATTCTCACTCTTCAACTTAGCGAGATGCCTGCTACGGACTGCCCAGTCCACCTAGCCAACCTTCTATCTAGGCACTGCTTACAAGGCTCTGATATTGGTATTTACCAGCCCCGTAGAGCTTCCCAACCTGGAAAGCCCGCGATCGCAGCTACACCCCAGAGTCTTGCAGCTTGAGAAACCGCCTCTTCTGTGATGGTTCAACATAGAACGTTGCGCGACAAGTCCATTCAACTGCTTTTAGGGACGCTCTCACAATGACGACACAATTTCCCTGGCTAACTGCCTTAATTCTCTTTCCGCTGATAGCGGCCCTGCCGATTCCTATCATCCCGGATCAAAATGGTAAAACTCTGCGTTGGTACACGCTAGGCGTTGGTCTGGCCGAGTTCGCCCTCATGCTCTACACCTTTTGGGCACACTACGACCTGCACAATCCCGAGTACCAACTGGTGGAAAGCTACACCTGGGTTTCCCAAGTGGGTCTGAACTGGTCTGTGGCGGTGGATGGTTTATCCATGCCTCTGGTTATTTTGTCGGGTTTGGTGACGACGCTAGCTATCCTGGCGTCATGGAATGTGACCCACAAACCTCGTTTATATTTTGTTTCCTTATTAGTGGTTTTTAGCGCCCAGATTGGGGTGTTCGTGGCTCAAGACATGTTGATGTTCTTCATCATGTGGGAGCTGGAACTGGTGCCGGTCTATTTGCTGATTGCAATTTGGGGTGGAAAGCGTCGCCTCTACGCCGCTACCAAGTTTATTCTTTACACCGCTGTCGGCTCTCTATTCATTCTCATGGCAGCGTTCGCCATGGCCTTCTACGGTGATGTCACCAGCTTCGATCTGCAAACCCTAGCGGCAAAGGACTACTCCCTACCCTTTGAGCTCTCGCTCTATGCCGCCTTGCTGATTGCCTTTGGCGTCAAGCTACCGATCTTCCCCTTCCACACCTGGTTGCCCGATGCTCACAGTGAAGCACCTGCACCCGTTTCGATGATTCTGGCTGGGGTCTTATTGAAAATGGCTGGCTATGGTCTCATCCGCATGAACATGGAGATGTTGCCCAATGCCCACACCTACTTCGCTCCCTTCCTAGCCATCTTAGGCGTCATTAGCATCATCTACGCCTCACTCACCGCCTTTGCTCAGACCAATCTCAAGCGCCGCATGGCTTACTCATCCATCGCTCACATGGGATTTGTCTTGATTGGTATCGCCTCCTTCAACACCTTGGGCTTGAGCGGTGCGGTTCTGCAAATGGTGTCCCATGGTTTGATTGCTGCGACCCTCTTCTTCCTGTCGGGTGTTGCCTACGATCGCACCCACACCTTGGCAATGGACGAAATGGGTGGCATGGCCAAGCAAATGCCCACCGTCTTTGCCCTGTTCACCGCTGGTTCTCTAGCTTCCCTTGCCCTACCGGGTATGAGTGGATTTGTGGGAGAACTGACCGTGTTCCTAGGTTTCACCACCAGCGATGCCTATGGCGTCACCTTTAAGGCAGCGATCGTCCTCCTAGCTGCAGTAGGCGTGATTCTGTCTCCCATCTACCTGCTCTCCATGCTGCGTCAGGTGTTCTACGGTGAGGAAAGCGTCAAGCTGGCAGATATGAAGCTGTTTGACATCAAGCCTCGGGAAGCCTTCATCGCCGCTTGTTTGCTGGTGCCCATCATTGGTATTGGCGTCTATCCTAAGCTGGCAACCCAAACCTATGACGTGAAAACGGAAGCTGTGATGGCTCAACTGCGTGGCAATCTGCCCACCGTTGCGGAACAACCCTTCCAGTTGCAAGCACCTCGGTTTGTGGCTCCGCCCATCTTTGGTGCAGAAACCAAAGAGTTAGCAACCCTCAGCCGCTAGGGCTCTGGGATAGACTCTCCAACTATCTGGGTTCTCGATACTATCTGCCCGGATACGCATTCAACTAAAGATCATCAAAAGGGGAGCGGGCCATGGGCCTACTCCCCTTTTAATTGCGCTGGTTGTGACGATCTAGAGCCATCCACACCCTCAGACTAGGGTGAGTGGCGGGAACCTTATCCCGCGATCGCTAGCTGACATTCCACGCCGTAGCTGCTGGTGAGGTTGCAGGTTTCGTGGTCAACAATATTGGTGTCGCTGAGTTCTAGGTTGTAGAAATCCACCGTCGGCGCTTGGAAATAGGGCCCCGCATGCCACGTACCCACATGCAGCTTGATAAAACAGTTGCCTGGAATTTGAAAGGCTTGGATATCAGCGATCGCTGGGCGCTGGGCCGCTCCAGGAGGAGCCACTGCCATCATCCAGGATTTCCCTTCGAGGGATCCCAAACATTGCGTGCAGCCTTGGTGGCGAGTGATGCGCGAAAACGTGAGCCCCCGATGCTCTAGCCGCATGATATAAAACCGGGGAATGCCGTTGCTGAGGTGCAGTTGCGCATCATCTGCATCAAAGGGTTTACCGTCTTCAGTGGGCAAAATGAGTTGGCCAAAGGGGGCAAAGTTGTCGGACGTAATGGTCTGGACGGGTAGCTGTACCAGATTCGAGGACTGAGGCATGGATGTTCCTTAAGTAGCGTTGTTTGCCGGAGGGATGGGCAGGAAGGGGCGATCGCTTTCCTCAATCGCATCTTCTAAGTCTTAATGTTAGCTAAGGATTCTAGCCCGTTGATCAAGAGCGATCGCCGCTAGGATGAAACTAGTCGGTTGACCTACATTGATGAACGTTTCCGTGGCTCAGCCAAGACAGGAACGTCTCAGTGTGTCAACAGTATGAGGTCAATCATGGAGATTGGGCGGCGCTTCTGCCACCATGTTGAGACTCCCGCCCCCCACAATGGCGGATTTGGTGTATCGCTCTGATTGTTCAGCCAAAGCTAGTCCTCACCTAGGAATGTATGATGGTTCACTCCAGCGACAGGTCATCTCAAACAGTGTTAGACATGGCATCCCAGCACGATGTTCGTCAATATTTGGCCTATTGGTTCCAACTAGGCAAAAAGGTCTGGATCCGTAATGGACAGGAATCTGTACTGCCTGTGTCGGTGATCCAGGGCGATCGCTACAGCGATGATTTTGAACAATGCTGGCAGCGGATCATGGCTGCCGATAGCGGCGACTGCTATCTCGATGGCACCACGCAAACGATCCATCAACTCTTGAGCGATCGCTGGGATATCGTACCCTGTGCCCGTTGTCAGATGCCGGTTCCCATGGCCGCAGTAGGCACGACCGCCGATCTGTCCTGCCCCTGCAACGATCTACCGATGTGGCCAAACACCGAGATTCCTGCCCCCCGGCATCCCATTAATAATCACAATCATCTGCAAGGAATCTGCGATCGCCTCATGCATAACGATCTACCGATGCGGCCAAACACCGAGATTCCTGCCCCTCGGCGTCCCGTCAATAATCACGACCATCTGCAAGGGATTTGCGATCGCCTCATGCATGATGAGCAGGCCAGTTAGTCTCCAAAGACATAATTAGCCCAAAATCTAACCCGTATTCCAGGATCTAAGCTGGCTGAGCGAAGTCGTTTGTCTTGAGGACAGGCTGCGCCAACGGGAAACGTCTCCTTCGGAAGAAAGCCATAACCCCACCCGCGCGTTCCCTAGCCCCTTTGGGGCGGCTACGCCAAGGACTTCGCTCAAGGAACGCCAGTGCAGGGAACGCTAAGGAACCACGGGTGACCCACTCAGGGTAAATTTTTGCTGCAGAACCCTAGGAACGCACGGAGTACAGGTGCCCATCCCGCAGTTGCACCACCGGATGGTTCGACATTCTCACCAACTGTTCGTTGTGAGTAGTTACGACGACGGTAATGCCGATGGAATTCAACTTTTTCAAGATCTTGATCACTTGCCAAGAATTATCTGGATCAAGATTTCCCGTGGGTTCATCGGCTAGGAGCAGCGGTGGCGTGCCAACAATGGCGCGGGCAATACTCACCCGCTGCTGCTCGCCTCCCGAGAGTTCGTCTGGGAAACATTGAGCCTTGTCCTGCAGTCCTACCATCTTAAGAGTGGGGATGAGTCGCCGGTGGATCTCTTTGCGGGTGAACCCCTGCGCCCACAGCACGAAGGCAACATTTTCCGATACGGTGCGTCGAGGAATCAGCTTGTAGTCTTGGAAAACCACCCCAATGCGCCGCCGCAGTTGAGAGAGATGATTGCCATGGACGTTGAGCAAGTTATGGTTCTCGACAAAGACTTGTCCACTCGATGGACGCTCTGCCCCGTAGAGCAATTTGAGGAGTGTAGATTTCCCAGACCCTGAAGGGCCGGTGACAAACAGGAAATCGCCGGGGCGAATCTGTAAGCTCACATCTCGCAGGGCGCGGCTACCGTTGGCGTAGACCTTGGTCACTTGCTGTAGTTCTACCAACGGCTTAGCTCGGTTGGGAGCTTGCCGTGGAGGTGGGGTCACTGGAGAGGCGGAAGCATGAGGTGTCGCGGTTGGAATCGGTGCCGCACTAGGACGCTCAACAGAGACATGAACCATAACGTTACTCTTGATAGGCGGATTGTACGCGAATGAGACAACTCAAGCAGAAAGATGTGAAGGTCGTCAACTAGAGCACCCGGTTAAACCCTACAGGTAGAGTTGGCGGCTCATCTATGCCCCCCTCCCTATTGAAGGCTAGACTAGCGTAGTTTGAAAGGCGATCGCTAGATTATTTAATGAATGGCATGATGAATGGCATAGAGGAGGTAGAGTTTTGGCCCCAGAAGCTGCTTTGTTTTTCACCTTCCAACGCTTGATATCGGCATAGATTGCGGCGCTGTGAGTGAAGAATTCTCTGACTTAGACCAGAGCTAGTTTGGATAGGCCGGGTTTCTCTCCAAAGAATAGCCTACTATTTCTCTCCTGCATCCCAAAGTCACACTCCTATACTAGAAGTAGTTGTGCTGAATAACTGCGTTTTCGGTGAAAAACAGTACAGGTTTTCCGGCAGTTGTCAGCAACATCCATAGACTATAGCAAGGGGAACGCGCATGGCCTTAGATTCTGCTGTCATGCAGGCAGTTGAAAAACTGGAATATCGCGCCACGGTGGGAGATATCGCCTCTCAGGCTGGGATTAATATTTCAACGGCAGAGCGCGGTCTGTTGGCTCTGGCCTCAGAAACGGGGGGGCACCTGCAAGTATCCGATGCGGGAGAGGTGGCCTATCAGTTTCCTAAAAACTTTCGCACCGTTTTGCGAAACAAATACTGGCGGCTGCGGGTTCAAGAACTCTGGGACAAGATTTGGGGTGTCTTGTTCTACCTAATTCGTATTTCCTTTGGCGTCTTACTCATCGTTTCGATTGTCTTAATTGCGTTGACCATCTTGGTCATCGTGCTGGCAATCACCTTCTCCAATCGTGAGGGCGAAAACAACAACAGCCGCCGTGGCGGATCCGGTGGAGGGCTGCTCTTTCTACCCTTCCGACTGTTCTATTTCCCCGATCTATTTTGGGTCTTCAGTCCTGGCTATGGCCGGCAGCGTCATTATCGCCAGACCCAACTATCGCAACCGGGGCGATCGCGATCGCCCAAGTCAGACTCCGAGATGAACTTTCTGGAGTCGGTGTTTTCCTTCTTGTTTGGCGATGGAGATCCCAATGCAGACTTGGAGGAACGTCGCTGGCAGGCGATCGCCACCGTGATTCGCAACAACCAAGGGGCTGTGGTTGCGGAGCAAATTGCGCCCTACCTAGATGACGTGGGCGAGGGCTACGATCGCGAGTATGAAAGCTACATGCTGCCTGTCCTCACCCGCTATAACGGCAGACCTCAGGTGAGTCCTGAAGGGCATATCGTCTACCACTTCCCCGATCTACAGGTGAGTGCAGAAAAGCGCAGCTCAAAAGCTGTCCCTGCCTACCTAAAGGAATTGCCCTGGAAGTTTAGTGCTGCCACCCAAGGGCAACTGACCATGGCGGCTGGATTGGGTGGACTGAACTTTGTGTTGGCCATCGTGCTGGCAGTCCTGCTGCAAGATCAGGCCCTAGTGGCAGAACTGGGGGGATTGGTGGTGCTGGTGAATGGCCTCTTTCCCTTCTTGTTTGCCTACGGAACGGCGTTTCTGGGCATTCCTCTGATTCGCTACTTGTGGCTCAAGGGGAGAAATAGCAAGGTTGAAGCCCGTAATGAACGCCGGCAACAGCAAGCGATCGCCCTCAACCAAGGTGGTGGTGAGCTGCAGCAAAAGATGGACTACGCCCGCCAGTTTGCAGCCCAGAGCATTGTCAGCCGCGATAACCTGGCCTACACCACAGAGCAAGACTTGCTTGATCAAGAGGCAGACAACAGTGCCAAGCTGGATGCGGAGTGGCAAAAGCGCCTAGACCAGTCAGACTCCTAATCTTTGGCAGGCCTTCAGGATCGCCATGGGGGCAGCCGCCCCCTGCTGGAGCCGAGACCCTGCTGATTAGCCAACAGCAAGCATCCCAAAAAAGCGGTGCTGAATGACGCTATGACACCGAACTGGGAGCAAGATGCTCATCCTGCCGTGAGTGGGTGCGTCTCGCTCCTGGTGCGTTAGCACCCATCCTTTTGCAATTCAGCAACGCCCAATAAAAAACCCCAGCCTTGCGACTGAGGGTCAATATTTAGGGAGATTTCACCTTCACGATGAGGTTGAATTTAGTTCAAAATAACGAGCTTATAGCAAGCCCATTTGAGCGAGAAGACCTTGCCCCGTTAGCAACTCGCCTGCAATAGCGAGAACAAAACCCAACATAGCCAGACGACCATTCCAGGTTTCTGCGAACGTGGTGAAGCCAAACTTTGGTTCTTGGTTTTCCATTGCGGGTACCCCTCTGTAAAGCTTTGTATCTTAATATTACAGTCTATTTACATTTTTGGGGGGGATTTGAGGAATCTTTTTGCTCTATGAATTCCTTGGGCAATCATAGAGCGTCCCCAGGATGGGGGGTAGACAAAGAGTGACGTGGTGATCCTGCCAGATACCCTTGGTTTGCTTAAGCAATACGAGAGGTGATGATGGCATAGAACGGATCGCCTCCCGGCATTCCCAACAGTTGCAGCAGCATGGGCAAGTTGGACGAACGGGTGATCACCTCTGGGGGGCTAAAGCCAGGAATAGCGTTCACGTAGTGCTGCACGAGGTCAACCCGACTTTCTTCGGTGCCATCGCGCCAGGCCTGGATAGCTTTTTGGTAGAACATGCGGTTAGAAAAACTGATGATGCATAGCCCGCCGGGTTTGAGAATGCGGTAGATGTCCGCAAAGATGGCTTCGGGGTATTGCAAATACTGCACGGAGACGGTGTTCAAAACGGCGTCAAACGACTGGTCGGGCAGCGGCAGGTGTTGATTTTGGTTGAGATTTTGCAGGAAGTAATGGTTGAGGCGAGGATTGCGATCGAGTTCTTGGGCATTCATGCCATGCCCTTCCACATGCTCGAACTGCATCTCATCCGGCAGATGGGAGACCCAACTGCTCATCAAATCCAAAATGCGGGTGTTGGGCTGAAGGCGATCGCGATATAGATCCGTCAGTTGCTGGATAAACCCTTCGTCAACATGGGTGACTAGGCGGGGTTGTTCGTAAAACAGCCTGTCGTCGGATGGATCGAGCTTGGCTCGCTGATCGGTATTGAGCAGCATGGTTCAGGTGTGGGTGTAAGGAGTTAAGAATTATTTTCTCCAGTCTACAGAAAATTACAAAATATAAAGGGGGCGATCGCAAACCCTTGGAACTCAATTCATGCTTTCTTCATCAATGAGTTTAGGAGCCTGGAACATCATCTATCATCACCATTGGCTTCAAGGTAGATTGAAGCCCGATCATGACTAGTTCCTGCCAGACGCTGATCGTTCGGTTAACGGCAGGAATAAAAGACTGAAGGCATCACGGTTGGTTGTGTTCACAGAATCGGTTGAGTTTAAAGGTAAATCACGATGACCGACGCTCATCAATCTCTCAATCCATCTCAGCTCGTCCCACTGGCTAGGCAAAATCAAGATGTGCGGAGCGTGCTGCGGCCGAATGCATCCCATGATCTCTACCGTTTTCGGTTGCCTAAAACTCGCTTTCGGGCAAGCTTGGGAGGGCTGCAGGCCAATGCTGATTTGGAACTCATTCGCGATCGCAACCGCAATGGCAGTATCGATCCAGGGGAAGTAGTCGCTAGTTCCCGAGCTACAGGTCGCCAAGTCGATCGAATCACGATTGTTGGACTAGAGCCCGGAGTTTACTACCTGAGGGTGGTGCCGGATGGTCAACGTACGCGCTATCGCCTGCTGCTCTCGGCTCAAGCCACGAACCGCACCAGCCAGCAGTACCAGGTCGTACAAAAGACCAATGCCTATCGAATTCAGCAGGGACAGCTTCCCTTAGCCGTGAATACTCAACTCAGCAGAGCGGCCCAGCAGTATGCCCGCCACATGGCCGTCAACGATGTATTTAGTCACGAAGGCGCGGATGGTTCTTCCCCCTGGGATCGCATTCGGGCAGCGGATTATGACTATTCTGAGGCAGCGGAAAATCTGGCTGGCGGCTACAACACTGCCGCTGGGGCTTTACAAGGGTGGATTAGTAGCCCAGGGCATCGGGCGAATTTATTGGCCTATCAGGTGCAGGAAATTGGCGTAGGCTACATTTACCAACGCAATGATCCAGGGCGTTATACCTTCCAGCATTACTGGTCTCAATCCTTTGGTACCCCAGCCAGCGTTTCGGTCAATCCCTCCATTCCTTCATCCCGATACCCCGAACGCTAAGTGTTACGCATCTGGTTCGTCGGCACAGTAAACAATTAGGTCAATCTCCACGCTGCCCTGACCTGCTAGCCCTAAAACCCCTACGGTGGTGCGGCAGGGAAGGCGATCGCTCTTGAAGTAGGAGGCGTAGATCTCGTTGACAATCGGATAGTCGCGCATGTCGGTGAGAAAAATACGCGCCGAGACCACGCGATCAAATCCGGTTTGGGCATGGGTCAACACCAGCTTCAGGTTTTCCATGACCCGGCGGGTTTGATCTTCAATGGGCCCACGGCTGATGTCGCCGCTGACCGGATCTTCGGCTAACTGTCCGGTCACAAACAAAAAATCGCCGGCGCGAACGGCGTGGGAGTAGGGAGCGGGTGGCGGCAGTTGATGATCGGGAAGCGTGATGAATTCGAGCATAGATCTCTCATTGACCATGGCAAGTGGATGGGGGCGATCGCTTCATCCCACCAATGACCCTGTTGATGTACTCCCAGGGTATGGATTAGACGATTTAAATCTGCCCTGTTGCACTGTAGCAGGCTAGCAGCGTTTTCCTGTAGACCCTAAAACCCCTAGGGGTAGGCGATCGCTGATTGCAACCTAGGCGATCGCTTGATGCTGGGCAAGGCATACTAAAGTTAAGCTGGAAAGATTGTGTCGTTGAGTTAACCAAGTTCAGTTGTACAAGTAGAGACGCCGTGTTTTTTAGCATCGTAATTCCCACCTATAACCGCCAGCCCATTCTTGCCAAGTGTCTCTTGGCGCTGGAAAGCCAACGGCTAACGCCTGAATCTGGTATTCAGGGCTATGAGGTGGTGGTGGTAGATGATGGATCAACGGATGCAACGATTGATTGGATGACCCAGCAATCGGATCAACTGCCCCATGTGCGCTTAGTGCAGCAGCAGCACCAAGGGCCGGCCGCCGCTCGCAACCTAGGCGTTGCCCATGCCAAGGGCGATACGATTATTTTTATTGATAGTGATTTAGTGGTCACCGATCGCTTTTTGCTAGCTCACGCTCGGGGATTGCAGCAAGGCTATCGAGATCTGGGCAGCGATCGCCTGTTTACCTACGGCGCGGTGATTAATACCTGCAACTTTGAGCAGCCCACCTCAGCCTCCTATAAGGTCACAGACTTTTCCAATGCCTACTTTGCCACCGGCAACGTGGCGATCGCCCGCCATTGGTTAGAAACCGCAGGGCTATTTGATACCGAGTTTCAGCTCTATGGCTGGGAAGACCTAGAACTAGGAGTGCGGCTGAAAAAGCTTGGTCTGCGGCTGATCAAATGTCCGGATGCGGTGGGCTATCACTGGCACCCTCCCTTCTCCCTGGAAGAGGTACCGGCGTTGATTGATCGAGAAATTCAGCGCGGACGCATGGGGGTGGTGTTTTATCGCAAGCATCCCACCTGGAATGTGCGCATGATGATCCAGATGACCCTTTTACATCGGATTCTGTGGGGATTACTGTCCCTCGGCGGTTTATTGAATGAACGCACCCTGGCTCCGCTGCTGTCGTGGCTGATCCGTCGAGGCAAGTCCCAGCTCGCTTTAGAAATTGCGCGGATTTTTCTCAACTGGTACAACGTCCAAGGCGTGTACTCTGCCTATGCGGATCTGCGCCCCCATCGTTAATGACCAGATCAGCGCGATCAATAAGAAGCTTAAGCAATTGTCTCTGCCTTAAATTCCCGTGATAGCCTAGGCCCATAGGTCTATGGCAGCCATGCTGACCCCTGTTTAGGGGATTGAGATATTGGATCGTTGTCCATAGATCATTGGGATGTCGATCATACATTTGGGAGAATACCTATGCCTTTACAACCCCCACCACCGCCGCCCATTACGCCTCGTCAAATGAATATTCTCCGCATTGCGGCATCCATGGCTTGGTCTGATGGCAGCTTGGCCCAGGAGGAAGTGGAGATCATGCTGGATCAACTCAGCGGTATTTTTGCTGATGATGCGCCCCAGCAGCGCCAGCTTCGCCAAGAACTCCAGGAATATGTCACCCAAAATATTCCCTTGGCTGAATTAACGCCCAAAATCCAGACCGATGAGGATAAAGAACTGGTGCTGCGGTTGGGCTATGAGGTGATTCGCTGCAGTTCCCGATCGCCTGGGGAAGACAAGATCAATGAAGCAGAGGCGATCGCCTATCAAAAATTGGTCGAGTTATTGGGAGTGTCGGATGAAACCGTGAAGCGGGTTGAAGCAGCCGTAGATCAAACCTTCAATGCTGATGAAAGCATGGTGGATGGCATCACTCGCCACCTAGAGGATTATGCCCAAGGGTAAATAGCCTTGAGGTAAGCGATCGGGTTGTTTTGATCGGGCTGCGGCGCGGGAGAAACAACCCATTTTTATGCCTACGTCTGAAGGCGATGCATACCGCAAACGTCCATAGGAACGTGAGTCTCCAAGAGAGGAGGTGCGTTGCTGAATGAGTCCATGAAATCAGAACGGGAGCAAGATGCTCACACCCCCAACTCAGTTACCATCAAGGTCGTGTGAGCATCTCACTCAGGGTTCCTTAGCACCAATCATCTTGCGATTCAGCAACGTCCCTAACCATGGTCAGCGAAGGGCAAGGTTGACGGTGGAGCCGTGATTTTCATAGACCTTATCGGTCATGAGTTGCTCGACAGCCAAAGGGATGTGATAACCATACGATCAATCGGTTTCAGGCTAAGACTTGATTTCCTTTCCTGATTCCGATTAAGTCTAATAGCTTCCGAAGTTCTGTGTCCAGTAGTGGCTATAGTTCACAGAGCCCGTGTCACTGCTGAGATAGCGATAACCTACCCCAATTTCGGTGTAGTTCACGCTTAGAATATTAGCCCGGTGCCCAGAGCTATTCATCCATTGATTCATCGTATCCAGCGCCGTTGAATTGCCCGCCGCAATGTTCTCGCCCGAATACCAGGGACTATAGCGCGCCGCTTCAATGCGATCGCGCGACCCACGACCAAGGTGATCGGTGTGATCAAAAAAGTCCTGAACGGCCATATTGTTGGAATGAAGCTGAGCAGAGGAATTGAGCTGCGTGTTGAGAGCCAGTGCAGGCAAGCCCTGCCCCTGCCGTCGCTGATTGACAATGTTCCAAATCTGCTCCGCCTGAGTGAGCCGTCTTGCCTGAGCCACCGATGCGGTCAGCCGATAGTTTGAGGAACCCGTACCGTCTGAGGTCACCCGAAGATAGTAGACACCTGCATTAAGGCGATTGAGCTGGATCCGCTCTGCAGTGAGCCCTGTTGCCCGAGAGCTGGCCAAAATTTCGCCTGGATCCAGACGCCTGTTGTTGTTCTTATCTTGAATAATCTCCACATCTGCCCGAGAGCGATTGAGGCTCAGGATCATGCGCTGGGGATTCCTGAGGTTGATTCTTAGAAAGTCATCGCTATCTGTGCCACCAATACTATTGGAAAACGTATTGGATCCATTGCGCACTCTAACCCGAGTAGCAGAGTTTAAGGTATTGCCAAAGTCTGTCATTGCAGTTGTCCTTTACAGTGAAGCGGCGATCGCTCTCGCCGTCGTGGATGAGCTGAAGGGCAAGGTCAATGTGGTCAATGTAGAGTACATGGGTAGAAAATGGATGGCCCACCGATCCCTGATGGATGCCCTGTGCTAACCCTGAATGGCTTTATACAAATACAACGTTGTGAGTCGCAATTCAGAACTAGACGACTCAAGATCTCTATGGGTTCAAGATGATGGGCTCAAGATCTATTCGGTCTGATGGGTGTCACGTTATGCGATCGCTCCCATGTCGTTACGGAACGTTATGCGATCGCCCCCATAGCCAGGATGTCTTACTCCAGACCAAAAAGCGTCCGAGATTACCCCATATCGATCAAGGCGATACCCCAGGGTACTAAGCCCAAACATCCGTAAAGACCGATCAACCAAACCTGGGCGGCGGGTTCTAGCCATCGTGCTACGCCTGGATGCGCCAAAAATCGCCATGCCATGCCGACTGCCCCCAGCAAACCCAGGGCTACCACCAGCGCCACCGGGGAGACAAAGGCGATCGCCCTTGCGGCCATCAAGCCACTGAAGGCCGTCAGCCACAGCACCGTCAACCAAGCGATCGCCCCTGATTGTCCTGTCCAGATCGATTCAGTGGGCGCGTCGATGGCAGAGCGATCGCCCTCCGGAATGCCAAGAAGTTGCCCAAGTTCTAGCACCATGCCAGCAAAGAAACTCATAAATAGCAACCAGTGCAGCGGCTCGGATGCCGCTGTGAAGGGTCGCCATCCCTCAAATGCTGCCCCATAGGCCACCATCAACGGCATGATCATCTGATGGCTGCCAAGCTGCAGTAGGGGGCGATCGCCCAACCATTGAGGCGCAAAAAAGTCGTAGCGCATCAGTCCTAAATAGACCCAAATGCCGATGAGAAACCCAACCATCGGGCCGCCAGAAGCGATCGCCAGCCCGAGCTGAATGCAGCCGCTACCCACCCCCAGCATTTCCAGTTCCCGCCGAGTTAGCACCCCCTCGGGCCGCCAGCGCTTCTCCCGCAGATCGGTGGCAATCTGGCCTTGAAGGAACAGCAGCACCGTGGATATCCCCGCCATAATAAAAGCGGCGACCTGGAGGTCTGCCACCTCAATCCGCGATCGCAGAAGGGCCGCATAGCCCACGGCGGCTAACCCCATCACTCCGCTTAAGCTGATATGGGGCACGACGGGATACTGCTGCCGATACTGCCGCCAGCGCTGTAACGATGATGGACTCATATCCGAATCACCCAATCTAAGGGAATGGTGATGGGATCTCGTTCAAAACCTTTGACTAGAATCGACCCTAGACTCAAATAATGATGTTGCTCCATGCCCCATGTACGATGAATTAGACTGCTGAAATCGACGCCCATCCTAAGCTTTCCGCTCCGCCACCCTGCCCTGATGTTAGACATCTTTACATTATGCCCATGCCCTCTCCCCCCGCCTCTTGGATGCCTCGCCTCGGTCGCCAGCGCGATTGGATCTGGCGCGGTTGGCAAGTGCGCTACACCTATGCCCCCTCGGCTCAAGCCAACGCTCTCCCCATTCTGCTGATCCACGGCTTCGGCTCCTCCCTCACCCAATGGCACTGCAATATCATGCCTCTAGCGGAGCATCACCCCGTCTATGCCGTAGATATGCTGGGTTTTGGGGCATCGCGCAAGGCGGCCGCTCCCTATAAGGTGCAGCTCTGGGTTGATCAAGTCTATGACCTGTGGCGATCGCTCCTGGGGCGTCCGGTTCTACTGGTGGGGCATTCCCTAGGAGCCTTGGTGGCCCTGAGCGCCGCTGCCCAACATCCCGAGATGGTGCAAGGGCTGACGTTGATGACCCTGCCCGCCTCCCGCCAAGAGCTTATTCCGCCTTGGGTGCAGCCCATTGCCGGTACCCTCGAACGCCTGTTTGCCAATCCCTTGGTGGTGCTGCCGCTATTTGAGCTAGCCCGTCGCCCTGGGTTCATCCGTGCTGGTCTGGGGCTAGCCTATGCCCAAAAAGCCTGTATTACCCAAGACTTAATTGAAAGTTACGTTGCCCCCACCCGCGATCGCGGCGCAGGGCAAACCCTTTGCCGGCTTTCCAGCGCTTCTACCCATTACGACTATGCCCCCGATAGCCATTCGTTGATCAGCCAGCTTCGCTGTCCGACCTTGCTCCTGTGGGGGCAGCAGGATCGGGTAATTCCCCTCAAACGCGGGCGGCAACTGGTGCAGCAGCATCCCTCCCTCAACCTGATCGAACTTCCCCAAGCAGGGCACTGTGCCTATGAAGAACAGCCCGATCGCGTCAATCACGAACTGCTGCAGTGGGCAGTTCAGGTCGGCACCTCAGCGACAGACTAAGCAACGGGATGATCATTTTGCTGGAAGGAGGAAGAATGACCTTCCTGCAGCCGTCGAGCCCGCCAGTTGCGAATAGCGGCGGCTTTGCGGGCAATGGGCGATTGGTAGCCCGTGGGTTCTGGCTCTGGTTCCGTCGGCTTCGGCAAGCGGGAACTCATGGTCATACAGTGGGACAGTTGATCGAAGTGGGATTCTAGATCCAGCGCCCGCAGCACATCATCGGCAGACTGATAGCGATCGCGGGGTGAGATTTTCAGCATCTTGTCGAGAATTTTGCCGAAATGTTCACTGAGATCCACCATCTCCCGCCAGTTGATATCGCCGGTGTGGGTATCGTAGTCAAAGGCCAGGGGCGGATGCCCGGTGAGCAAAAAGAGACAGGTGACGCCGATGGCGTAGATATCGCTGGCGTAGCTAGGACGCAGGGCCAACTGTTCGGGGGGCGCAAAGCCTACGGTGCCCACAAAGCTGGTGCTGGGCGCTTTTTGGGTATCCTCATCCGTGATTTCGGCGATTCCTTCTTTGACGGCCCCAAAGTCAATCAACACCAAACGCCCGTCATCGTCACAGCGAATGATATTCGGCGGCTTGATGTCGCGGTGGATGACCTGGCGGCTGTGGATATAGCTGAGCACTGGCAGGATTTCCACCAAAAACTTGCGCACCTTTTCTTCTGAAAGGGGGCCGTTTTTCCGCACCTCTTTCACCAAGGTTGACCCACGCACATACTCTTGGACGAGGTAAAACTCTCCATTGATCTGGAAATAGTCTAAAAGGCGCGGTATTTGGGAATGGCTGCCCAACTGGCTGAGGGTAGTGGCTTCCCGTTCAAAGCGCTCACTGGCTTTACTCAGGGCCACAGGATTGTTCACCTTAGGGCAAAGCTGCTTGATCACACAGGGAGGATAGCCGGGCAGGGCCATATCTTTGGCCAAAAACGTCACGCCAAACCCGCCACGACCCAATGTCTTCAAAACCTTATAGCGATCGCGAAATAAATGTTTTGAGCCACAAAACTGCCCCAGCCGTGTTTGATGCTGCGGAGAAGCGCGTCGTGTGGACAAGGTGGGAATCGTAGAATCCATCAATGTGGAGGCCTATGCACGCATAAGAATCAGAACAAACTAGTGCTAGATGCTCACCCCTATCCTAACGGTAGGGAGCTACGTCAGTGAACAAGATCGTTGAAACTTGCTGGCTCAGGGAGGGCGATCGCCTACCCTATGGACATGTTCATGAACAGATGATGAACCTTAGAGACGTTAAAACCAACACCGTAGCACCCTTGGATGACTAGTCATTAGACTAAGCGGTTCTCATGGAGCCGTTCGTATCGTTCATCACAGGGGTAGGGTTGAAATCTATCGTTTGCTCTAAGTTGAATGGGGATCCATGAAGACGTTCATCCGCCGGACGGGAGCGATCGCCCACTCAGTTCAAACTATCTTCATTTTCCAGGGTGATACCAGAAATCGCATCCGTAGTTCTCATGATAACCACGGAGAAAGCGGGGCAACAGCGAGCTGAATGCTGCCCTGGGACAGAGTGACCTCCGTAATTTCCCTATGCCTTGAACATGAACCAATCTTTACCGTCGGCTACTTGAAGCGGCGGTAGGCAGCTTGTTGCACCTGGCGCAGGGAAGAACCACTGTAGCCCGTCGTCACCCACAAAATGGAGCGGGCCGCATCGCGCAAGACCTTGTCGATCGATTCTGGCGATTGATCCGACGGAACAGCGATCGCTTCAAAGGAAATACCCCGACTACCCAACACAATCTCGCCAATAATGCGCGCTCGTCGCATGTGATAGTCCGAGGTGATCAGGTAAATGCGATCAATGCCCTGGGACTTGAAATCATCCACCAAGGTGGTAAAGTTGCTGACCGTATCCACGGCTCGGTAGTCTAGATGCACGCGCTCTAGGTCAATATTGGCTTCCTCAAATACCCACTGGGCATATTCCGGATTGCTGCCCGACGAAACCCAAATGGGTAGATCCGGGTAGGTATGGGCAAAATCTGCCGCAAATTGCTCACGATCTAAGGAGCCACCCAAGACTAGAACCGCCTCCGGTGAATGGAACGATGCCGTGAGCCGTTGATACCCCCAAGCGCCCAAAAGGACGAACAGGAGTAGCCAAACCAACGACCCAACTCCCCGACGAGATGCACGAGATGAATGGTGGCGATCGCAAGACGACATACTTCAGAATTTCACTAGCATCAAGATCACAGATATCATGCCCTAAAGCTCAGCAGTGTTCCACCTTTTAGACCTCACATCAGGACAAAGATCCTTAGGTCTAGCGCAGAACCCGTTCCATATAATCACCCCACACTTGGGCTGCCTGGGAACTGCTGCCGAAGGTTGCGGCATTGTCATCATTGCCCAACCATACGCCGCTGACGAGGTTTTGGCGGGGCACATAGCCCACAAACCATAGGTCCACGTTGTCATTGGTGGTACCGGTTTTACCCGCTTCTCCTGCCCCTAGGTAGGCTGCTCGTCCAGTGCCGCTTTGCACCACACTTTGCAGCATTCCAGTCATGGTAGTGGCGATCGCTGGATCAAGAACCTGTATATTAGCCTGGGCATCTTGACGATAATCAAAAATCACGCGACAGGTCTGTAAATCAGCATTGTCTTCACAATCGCTGCTGTCTAAAATGCGGCGAATCGTGTGGGGCGGATTGCGTACACCTTCATTGGCAAAAACGCCAAAAGCACCGGTCAGCTCCACCAAGGTCACTTCGCTCTGGCCAAGGATCAGCCCAGGCACTGGATTGAGCTCAGATTCAATCCCCAGCCGCTGGGCATTGCGCACCACTCGGTCTAGCCCCGCTTCCTGGGCAATCCGCAGCGCCACCACATTTTCCGACAGGGCCATGCCGGTATACATATCCATGCTGCCGCCCCCCGACCGACAGCCATCAAAGGATTGCCCCTGCCAGGTCAGCGGCGCACAGGAGTAGGAGGTGCCCGGCGAGATGCCCAATTCCAAAGCTGCCGCATAGGCAAACACCTTAAAGGTCGATCCGGGTTGACGCAGGGCCTGGGTAGCGCGGTTGAACTGGCTGGCTTGGTAGTCTGTGCCGCCGACGAGGGCCAAGATCTCTCCCGTTGCCGAATCCAGGGTGACGATCGCCCCTTGGGTATAACCATAGGTAACGCCATCGGAAGCAACCGCGCTCTGTAGGGATGATTCAGCCTGGGTTTGGGTTGCCAAATCCACCGTACTTTCGATGACAAAGTTGCCCTCTCGGGCTAGCTCGGCCCCTAGCAAGTCCTCCAGCTCAAAAAAAACCTGCCCATAGAAATAGGGCGCGAGGGTGCTTTGCAACTCTTCCACCGCAGCCGGATTGAGCTCAATGCGCGATCGCCGGGCCCGCTGCGCCTCTTCCGAGGTAATCATGCCAAGGGCTGCCATGCGGTTGATGACTCGGTTGCGCAGCTCAACCGCCGTATCGTAGCTTTGCACGGGGTTGAAGCTGTTGGGCGCTGGCAAGATGCCCACCAAGGTTGCGGCTTCCGAAATCGTCAACTCTTGAGCTGGTTTAGCAAAGTAAAACTGGGAGGCATCCTCAAATCCTGATAAACCACTGCCTAGATAGACCCGGTTGAGGTACATCAACATCAGGTCATCTTTGCTGTAGACCAGCTCCAGCTTCAGCGATACAACCGCTTCTCGGATCTTCCGCCCTAGGGAATCATCCGTGCCAACATAGCTGCGAAAGACACTGCGGGCAAGCTGTTGGGTAATACTGCTGCCGCCCTCCCGCAGTTCACCACCGCTAACGTTCACCCACAGGGCGCGAATGGTACCAATGGGATCGACGCCCAAGTGCCAATAAAACCGTGAATCCTCTGACGCCATCACCGCATTAGGCAAATGGGGCGAATAGTCCGACAGCCGCCGCAACTCGCGATGGGCCTGGCTGCGGGGTTGGCGGAGCGGCGTACGTCCATCCTGGGAATAGACAATAACCGGGCCGTCTACGGATCCGGGAAAAGGGCGCACATTGAACTTTTGCCACTCTAGACCAATCCACAGGGCTACCAAGGCAGACACCCCAGTCATGCCATAGATCCCATAGCGCAAGGCGGTGATGTACCAAGGTGGCGGGTTTTGAAAATCTACCTGCACCGCCGAGGCCAGCTCTGGCGGCCCGAGGGTGAAGCGATCGCCATGGTAAAGCGTAGCTCGTTCAATCCGGCGGCGGCCGATATAAGTACCGTTGGTCGATCGCTCATCTTTGGCGACAAAGGCGGCATGGGGACTGCGGCTATCGCGAGACAGGGTTAAATGGGTTTGGCTGACCACAGGGTTGCGCACCACAATGTCGCAGCCCTTAGAACTGCGGCCCAAAATGTAGCGATCGCCAATCAGCGGATAGATATTGACTTCATCCGTCTCCAGGTTATGCACCCGCAGTTTTGGCACCCGCGCCTTAGGATCTACCGCCAGTTTGGAAAAATCGATACGCGCATGTACCGTCTGCACCAGATTGGTGATCGTTCCCAAAAGAGTTTTAGATGGCGTTGGGGGTTTTTGGGGAGAAGTCATGCGTCAATATCGCGCTCGGCATAGAGAGAAATCAGAACAGGAGTCTACGATTCCGCATAGTCCGCGCGGGTAATCTGAGACAAGGGCTGACAAGCCACGCCCTGGGAAAGCCGATGGCAAGGATCCTGCTCGATAGGGTATCAGTTCTGATGATAGTCTACTCACTCCTAGAAGTTCCCGCGGCAAACCTAGGACTGAGTAGCCACTGTCAAACAAAGTTCAGGAAAACCCCTGAGGGATAGGTCTTCCATCGTTCGTTACAACTAGATAGCGAGTTGTGCTTGCCAGCTTCAATTCACAGGGTTCTACCAGACTGATCCATCCCTTTTCCGCGTCTGTTAGGAGACATGTGAATGCTATCTAGTCAGAATTTGTCCCATGGGGCGATCGCCGCTCCGTTTTCCGTTGAATCCAGCAGCTTCGATCCGCTACAACCCGATCGCCCTCCAGTTCCTGAAACAGCGATCGCCTCATCAAGCCCTCGCGTCCTAGGGGTGCGCACCAGCCAAACCATGCATCGCATCGTCGGTACCGGGGGAAGCGATCGCTTGGTTGCCCCCCATCGCGATACCCTGATCCATGGTCAAGGCGGCAACGATCGGGTGTTGGGCGGCAACGGCAACGATATCCTCAACGGCGGGGCCGGCAATGATCTGCTCAACGGTGGACGGGGCAGCGATCGCCTCAATGGAGACAACGGTAACGATCGGCTCCTCGGCGGTGCGGGCAATGACATCCTCACCGGCGGTGCGGGCAAAAATATCCTCACCGGCGGTGCGGGTCGCGATACCTTCGTGCTGTCCCTGAACCATAGCGGTTCCCTCAGGCAAGCCGATGAAATTACAGACTTCTCCCCCGGCAGCGATCGCCTCAAACTCCAAGGACGGCTGCAGTTTGAAGACCTTGAATTGATCAACGGTCGGGGCAACTACACCGGCAGCACCCTGGTGCGCCACAAAAACAGCGGCAATTACCTGGCCATCCTCACAGGCGTGACCGCGAAACAGTTGCAAACCAGAGATGCTGCCCTGCAGAGGTCTTCCTTGCCGGGGTTTCCTGGGCGCTTTAGCTTCACCACGCCTCGCTATACGGTGAATGAAGGCGCTGGCACCGTCACCATCACCGTCACCCGCACCGGCGGCAGCACCGGCCCAGCCCAAGTTGCCTATCGCACCATTGGTCGAGGCACCGCCACACCCGGGGAAGACTACAATGTCGCCTCCGGTGTCCTCTCGTTCGCAGATGGACAAACCAACCGCCGATTTACCCTGCAAATCCTCGACGACAACCTAGACGAGCCCAATGAAACGGTTCGCATTGAACTCATCAACCCCAGCGAAGGCGCAGAATTGGGCACCAAGGTGGCGACTCTCACCATCTTGGATGACGACGTGGCGGGCAGCATCCCGCCTGCGGTCTCGATTCAAACCAGCGATGTCACCAAATTTTCGCCCACCAGCAGCCAAGCGGCGATCGCTGCCCTCAATGGCCCCTCCGTCACCCTCGGCACCCAAACCATCTACATGGGCACCTGGCAGCGCACCAGCATCAACCAAGACCCGATCATCGCCAGCTTTGACAGCGCCAACTCTGCCAACAACTGGGTGCGCACCAACTATGAAAGCACCGGGGCCGATGGGCGCGGCTATGGTCTCTTTTGGGATGGCACCTATCTCTACGGCGTTTTCAGCGTAGACGGCACCCAAGGCACCCCCAGCGAAGACTTCCGGCGTGTCGCCAATACGGCCACCCAAGCTTGGCTGCGCAGCTATGGGCAGGGCGGCGGCGCAAAAATTGGCGTGTTGGCGAGAATCAACCCTACCACGGGCGAGATGACCACCGCGGCCCATCTATCTGCCCGGCTTGGCAATGGCAACTCCAACAGCTTGGTGATTAAAGACATGTTCATCAACAGCAACAATAACCTGGTGGTGCGGGCAGATTCCTGGTTTTCGCCCCGCAATCCCGATGGATCGGCCATGACCCAAACCGGCTCCGGTGGTTCGCCCCACGACTACACCGTGGAACTAACCCGCGATCTGCGCACGGTCATCAGCACCTCAGCCGTCGGCTGGGTGGCGTAACATCCTCCCACGCTGCCCCGATGAGTCAGCGCAGGCGTCCCAATCTCACCCTTGGGCAGCCCCCACGTCACGCATCTCGTAAACGTCTTCCCTATCCTGCCCAGTTAAGTCACGATTTCTTGACTAGCCGGGGTTCTGTTTGGATCAATACAGAACTGCTGGCTGGGGTGTCAAGGATTTTCAGATAACTGCGTGGCATTCTTGAGCAACGACGATCTAGATAGCGATCGCCCTCTCCCCTTTTGAAAGGCGATCGCTGTCTAGTTTCGTAAGAATTTGTCGATCTTCGGCGCAATTAGTGATGAAGCAAGAGAGCCTCTCCCCTTACAATAGGAGTTCAAAACTGCTGTATTGCCACGCATTATGTGAGGAGTTGGACGTGCCGAAGTCCGCAAAGTATTTACTCATTGGGTCTACCGAAGCCTATAGCGGAAAATCTGCCGCCACCCTAGGCATTGCCCATCAGCTTCGTCATAAGGGGCTAGACATCAGCTACGGCAAGCCTCTTGGCACCTGCCCCAGCGAATCTAGCATGGATCAAATCGACGAAGATGTGCGGTTTATTGGCGAGGCTCTCCAGCTACCCAGCGATCGCCTCCTGCCCACCCTATTGCGGTTGGATGATGCCAGCATTACCCAGCGCTTGCATGGCCATGATGCCAAGGATTATCAGCAGGACCTCAAACACTACACGCAAGCTGCCGTGGGCGATCTAGTGCTCTTGGAGGGAGCCGGCAGCCTGCATGAAGGACACTTGTTTGATGTATCCCTAGCCCAAACGGCCCAAGTTCTCGGTGCCGCCGTTGTTTTGACCGCGCGCTTTCATTCGGTGCTGGCCATCGATGCCATCCTCGCGGCCCAGCAGCATCTAGGCGAGGCCCTAGCAGGCGTGATTCTCAACGATGTGCCTGCGGATCAAATCGAGATGGTAGACAGCCAAGTTAAGCCTTTTCTAGAAGCCAATGGCATTGCTGTGTTTGGCATCTTGCCCCACAGCGAACTCCTGCGCAGCGTCAGCGTGGGAGAACTTACCCATCGCCTGAATGCGGAGGTGCTGTGCTGCCGCGATCGCCTTGACCTCATGGTAGAAAGTCTGACCATCGGAGCGATGAACGTCAACTCCGCCCTCAAGTACTTCCGTAAAGCGCGGAATATGGCCGTTGTCACCGGGGGCGATCGCACCGATCTCCAGCTTGCCGCCCTAGAAACCTCCACCCAATGCCTGATCTTGACCGGTCATCTCCCACCCGCCCCCAGCATCCTCAGCCGCGCAGAAGATCTAGAGATTCCGATCCTATCGGTAGACCTTGATACCCTCACCACGGTGGAAATCATCGATCATGCATTTGGGCAAGTGCGCCTCCATGAAACCATCAAGGTGAAATGTGTCTTCGACCTGATGGACAAGCACTTCGACGTCGATCGCTTGATTCAAACCCTCGGATTAGAACCAGCCATCCCCGCCTAGGGTGGGTTGATCAACCGATCGCATGGGGCACCTAGTGGCATGACAGAAACTAGTGCCCGCTATGGACTCAACTCACACCCTACCTTGGGACTGGATGTGCCATGAATCACCAAGATATTAAGACCTTTCTGGACGACCTAAAAAGCACCCAGGAAGCCACCCGCACCCGCGCTACGCAATCGCTGTGGCAATGTTGGTTTCGCCAAAAGGGAATCCAAGGGCTGCAGCAGCTCGAAGAAAGCCAGGGGCTGTTGATTGCCGGCAAGCATCAGCAGGCGGAAGCCATGCTCACCGAAATTATCACGGCCCAGCCTGACTTTGTGGAAGCCTGGAACCGGCGGGCTGTGCTCTACTACGTGATCGGCGACTATCAGAAATCGCTCCTCGACTGCGATCGCGTCATAGAACTCATGCCCGTCCACTTTGGCGCACTGCATGGCAAAGGTCTAAGTCATATGGCCTTGGGTAACTACATCGCCGCCATTCAGGCCTTTCGCCAGGCCCTAGCGGTGCAGCCCTATGCCCTCATCAACCAAAAGCTGATTCTAGAATGCACTGCCAAGCTGAGCTAGGGGTATCCACCCTCCCGTCTGGGCATTCAGCCTGGCATAATGGATGGTCACAGGATAGTGACCGACCCTTTCACTCAGCTAGGATGACTCTACCAATCCGCAACGCTCGTATTCGCCTGCCCCAAGGCCAGCTCTTTTGGAAGGAAGTGGGCACGGGCCCCACCATCATATTTCTACATGGAGCCTGGAGCGATAGTGGTGAATGGACTCCTTTGCTGGATCGCTTGGGCGATCGCTTCCACTGTATTGCGCCTGACCTATTGGGATTTGGTGAATCAGAACGGCTAGGTAACTACTCCATTGCTTTAGAAACTGAATGCTTGGCCGACTATCTGGATACCCTGCGCATCTCCCAGGTCTATCTCGTCGGTCATTCCATTGGGGCATGGGTTGCGGCTAATTATGCCCTGCAGTATGCCCATCAGGTGAGCGGCTTGGTGCTGATTGACCCCGAAGGCGTTGAGCTAGACAATCATGGCTATCCCTGGCGACGAGCCCGGGGATGGGTCGGTTCCTTTCCCATCTGGACGTTGCTCCTATGGCTGCTGCGTCCCTTGGCTTGGCTGCTAGGCAAGCAGTCGCAATGGCGATCGCACCACCGAACCTACCAAAAACTGAAGCGATCGCCCGCCGCCTGTCGCCTCCTGTTCCAGCGCCGCTGGGCAGAACTGCAGGCAGAACTGCTCACCGAGCGGCTTCCCTGGCTGAAGCAGCCCCTGTTGGTGGTGCAGAGTCCAACAGCCAGCGCTGCCCAACAGGAGATGGCCCAGCGCTACGCCACGGCTCCCCAGGCCTATCTCCAGCCCAAGCCTGCCGAGATCAGCGACTTAGCCGACGCCATCTGCGCCATGATCGCTGGGGAAACCGGTGAGCACCCGGATGAATCTAGGGATGATCGAGGAATGATCTAGGGTAGAAACTGTAGACTGTAGAGCCGCGATAGCTCATGGTCTAAGGTTTTGAGCACCTTGGTGTTCGATCGCTTCAGCAGCGCCTGCCACTCCCCTAGCTCTGTTAACAGCACCTCCGCCCCCAAGTAGGTTTCCAAAATAGCCCAATTTTCTGCCAGGGCCGATTCTGGGTTCACCACATCAAACACCAGGGTGCCGCCGGGCTTCAGCACTCGCCGCATCTCGGTTAAAACCGCTTCCCAATAGTCCAAGGGGTAGTAGCAACTGAAGCCAGTGGCGATCGCGAGATCAAACTGCTGATCCTCGTATTGCAACTGATGGGCCGGCCCTTTAGCCGCCCCCTTAAACAGCTTGGAATTCAGCTGGGGAGCGCGGGAGTTTAGGCTATCGCAAGCGATGTCGCTGATATCTTGCCCATAGAAAAAAGCATTCCAGTCGCGCCATGGGTAGATTAAAAAACTGACGCCACAGCCCACATCGAGGCAACGCTGACTTTTCTTGGGCTGCGCCAGCTTCCAAAAAGGGGCAGCAATTCGAGACGTGAGCCCTCCAGACGTCCAGTCGCGAAAAATGGGCATCGCCTCTACTTCGTCCGGTAGCTCAAAGGGCTGACCTTGATATTCGCGATTGAACCGCTCCGCCACCGCATCAATTTGGTTATACCAGGACGAGCGATCGCCCATATCCCCCAACGCGCCGGCCAATGAAGAATCATCCCAGGGCATCCTGCTGCTTCCACCTCAGTAAGAAAATTCAAGCTCTGCCACAATCCAAGACCTTGAGCTTGGTTGTCTTGGAACAAGCAGCACGTCTGCCCCTGCCCGTTGGTTTCGGGAGGTCTAGGATGACCAGCCCTAGGCCAAGGCACCAGTGCCAATCAGGGCTTAGCCTTTGAGAGCCTTTGTAAAATTTTGGCGATAGGACTTGTTGGCCACCACCAGCACTGGCCACATCAGGGATAGGTAGAGACGGCCACCGCTAAAGTTGGTGCGGTTAAACCCAGCCCAGAATTTCCAGATGCCGCCTACATAAACAACGGCTAGCGCAACAATCAGAAGGTTTACCATAGGTACCACTCAACAATTCCAACTAAAACTTGAGACTAGACGCAGGCATACCTCTTAACTCTATCATTTTGCCCTGAATCGGCGGCAGAACAGCCAAGTCAGGAGAGCGGAGAGTGTAGGACAGCCAACAAAATTCTAGCGTCTCTTCACGATATGCTGAGCAAGATAAGCCCGCTTTCACCATGCTCAGCATCCCAAACAGAATGGAATAGCTAGGAAATAAATCAGCCAGAACATGCCCTGTTCTCAATCCATCTATTGGTACATCTATTGGTCTCGATCGAGCGATCAACAGACGACCATCCTAGAGAAAAATGCCGTAAATGCTGAATTCTTCGCTATGCTCAAGGTGATGCAACGATAGTAAAATCAATATTTTTTAATTGTTATTTACAAAATGTAATAACAAATGGATATGACCAATCTTGCCTACCTGCAAATCAGATTGCTTGGCATATCCAACAAGGCAGACTCAGGACCCATCGTCTTCCCTAGGGCTGCGTAGTAAGCGATCGCTCCATTGGATGGAAGGTTCGAGATGTGTCACCTTAGAGGCTGGTCTTGGATGTAAGCAGTGCTGAAGCAGCATGGTGTAGCGAATTAAGGAGGGTATATGCGAGCAGTGCTCATGGCTGGCGGATCAGGAACGCGGTTACGGCCGCTGACCAGCGATGTTCCCAAACCAATGGTGCCGATTCTCAATCGTCCTATTGCCGAACATATCGTCAACCTGCTCAAGCGCCACGACATCACCGAAATTATCGCGACGCTTCACTATCTTCCCGATGTTATGCGCGATTACTTCCAAGACGGTAGTGATTTCGGGGTGCAGATGACCTATGCCGTGGAGGAAGATCAGCCCCTTGGGACTGCCGGCTGTGTCAAAAATGTGTCGGAATTGCTGGATGAAACCTTCGTGGTGATCAGCGGCGATAGCATTACCGACTTCGACCTCAGTGCAGCGATCGCCTTCCACAAAGCTCGTCGCGCTAAAGCCACGCTGGTGCTCACCCATGTCCCAAATCCGGTAGATTTTGGCGTGGTGATTACCGATGACCAGCAGCGTATCCGCCGCTTTTTAGAAAAACCCTCCAGCAGCGAAATTTTTTCCGACACGGTCAACACCGGCATTTATATCCTAGAACCCGAGGTGCTGCGCTACTTACCCGCCAATCAAGAGGCTGATTTCTCCAAAGACCTCTTTCCCACCTTGCTGGAGCAAGGTGAACCCATGTATGGCTACATCGCTGAGGGCTATTGGTGTGACGTCGGTCATTTGGAAGCCTACCGCGAAGCTCAGTATGATGCTCTCTACCGGCGAGTGTATGTGGAGTATGGCTATGAAGAGCGATCGCCCGGTCTGTGGATAGGACAAAATACCCGCATTGACCCCAGCGCCAAGATTCAAACTCCCGTGATGATTGGCACCAACTGCCGCATCGGTCCCCGGGTATCGATCGGCTCCGGCACTATTATTGGCGACAACGTCACCATCGGAGCTGATGCCGAGATTAAGCGTTCCATCATTTGGAATGGCGCTATTTTGGGCGAAGAATCTCGGCTTTTAGCCTGTGTTGCGGCTCGGGGTGTACGGGTCGATCGCCGTGCCCATGTGCTGGAAGGAGCCGTGGTGGGGTCGCTCTCCAGCGTGGGTGAAGAAGCGCAGGTCAACCAAAGTGTGCGCATCTGGCCCAGCAAAATCATCGAACCCGGTGCCATTCTCAACATGAACCTGATCTGGGGACATGTGGCCCATCGCAACCTCTTTGGCCAGCGTGGGGTATCCGGCCTAGCCAATATTGACATCACGCCAGAATTTGCTGTGCGCCTTGGGGCAGCCTATGGTTCTACCCTAAAACCCGGCTCCCACGTCACCGTCTCCCGCGACCAGCGCAGTATTTCGCGCATGGTGTCGCGATCGCTGATTGCGGGGCTGATGTCCGTCGGCATCAATGTGCAAAACCTAGAAGCCACCGCCATTCCCCTAGCCCGGGCCGTGGTGCCCACCCTAGCTGTGGTTGGGGGGCTGCACATCCGCCTACATCCCGAACGCTGCGATCACATGCTCATCGAGTTTTTTGATGAACATGGCATCAACCTCTCCAAGGCCCACGAAAAGAAAATTGAAGGCGCTTATTTCAAGGAAGACTTCCGTCGGGCCCAGGTCGCCGAGATCGGTCAGGTGGTCTATCCCACCCAGGTGGTTGACCTCTACAGCATTGTCTTTGAACGCCATCTCGACATCAACACCATCCGCACCAGCAACTCCAAGGTGGTGATCGACTACGCCTACGCCGTATCGGGCGCTATCCTACCCCAGCTTCTGGCCAAGTTCGGCTGCGATGCCGTGGTGCTCAATGCCAGCCTCAGTCAGCTAGCTCCCTCCACCGCCGATCGCGAAGTCCTGTTGGATCAGCTAGGCCACGTGGTAGAAGCCCTCAAGGCCAATTTGGGCGTGCAGGTTTCCGCCAATGGTGAACAGCTCATTCTGGTAGACGAGTCTGGCAGCGCCATCCGGGGCGAACAGCTCACCGCCTTGATTATTCACATGCTGCTCACCGATAATCCTCGCAGTACCGTGGTGGTGCCCGTGAATGCCTCCAGCGCCGTGGAGCAGATTGCCCGCCGCCACGATAGTACCGTTGTGCGTACTAAGGCTAACCCCACCGCCCTCATGGAAGCCTGCCATTCTAACCGTAATGTGGTGGTCGGCGGCAGCGGTGAGATGGGCTTCATCTTTCCCCAGCTTCACCCTGGGTTTGACGCCATGTTCTGCATTGCTAAACTCATGGAAATGCTCACCCTCCAGGATCGCTCCCTCGGGCAAATCCGCGCCGACCTCCCCCGCGTCTGCCATCGATCGATTACCGTGCGCTGCCCTTGGACGGTGAAGGGAGCTCTGATGCGTCGCTTAGTCGAAAGCCATCCTGCAGAGACTTTAGATTTAACCGATGGCGTGAAAATTCTCAATTCCCAGCAGCCCGATAGCTGGATTCTCATCTTGCCTGACGCTGGGGAACCCCTCGTACACCTGGCAGCCAACAGCAACGATCGCGGCTGGGTAGACGAAACCTTGCGGGAGTATCGCTCCTATGTCCAAGATTTTGTTAATCATGAGTTGGGCATGGAAGAATTAGATCACGATCAAAGTTTAGAAAGTGTATTACTGTAGCTGCTGAGGGAAACCTAGAAGCGATCGCCACTCACTGCTTCAGCAGGGTGCTTGTAATCTTGAGGACGAAGGAATGAATAACTTTATTTTGATGGCGGAAATTGTCAAAGATCCTGAATTGCGCTATACCCCAGACGGGCAAACCGCGATCGCAGAATTGGTCGTGCAATTTCCGGGGCTCCGCGATAACGACCCCATGGAAACCATTAAGGCTGTGGGCTGGGGCAACTTGGCTCAGAGCATCCAGGCTCAATATCACCAGGGCGATCGCGTTGTCCTCGAAGGACGGTTGGGCATGAATACCGTCGAGCGTCCTGAAGGTTTTAAGGAAAAGCTGGCCGAGATGACCATTCAGCGCATTTACCCCCTCGGCGCGGATACCCTACTAACCACCTCGATCCAAACGAGTTCCGACGCAGCATCCAGCTCATCGCCTGCGACACCGGCCCCTCGCCCCGTTGCCGCGCCCCCCGTTGCCCATACAGCCCCAGCTCCCTACGCGCCCCCTGCGGCTCCGCCAGCCCCGGCCTATCAACCCCCGGCCTATCAGCCTCCCGCTGACCCCGAACCTAACTACGACGACATTCCCTTCTAGCCCTGGTTAGCTGCCCCATCGTTTCCCCTCATCCCCCAACCCCTTCTCCCACAAGGGGAGAAGGGGAGTCAGAGAGTGTGGTATTAGGTGCTTTCACAGATTCTCTAGCGCCCTGGAAGACGGTTGGGATGAGGGTCTTCAGGCTAAGTGCATAGAACATTTGGTGCAGCGGTGTCCTCTGGGATGCCGCTGTTGGCGTTTGAGATCTGAATCGATAAGATGCTCGATATGAATCCTCGTTATGGATCATTGATCACGGATTTTGCCAAACTTTGCTAGGTTAATGGGTAAGAGATTTTAGATTTTCATAACAACTCACGTTAACGATTCATGTTTGCCCAATCCTACGAGCCCTTGCCTCAGATCAGCGTAGAAGACTTTGCGGAGTATCTCGCCCAGCGGCAAGACCATCCAGGGGTCGTCGCGCCCCTCCAGTTACTTGACGTGCGGGAGCCTCAAGAGGTAGCGATCGCTCATCTAGAGGGCTTTGTGAATTTACCCTTGAGTCAGTTTGAAGCTTGGTCTGGCCAAGTTCTAGCGCAGCTTGACCCAGACACAGAGACCATTGTCATGTGTCATCACGGGATACGATCGGCACATATGTGTCAGTGGTTGGCACATCAAGGCTTCACGCACGTCAAGAACCTAGCAGGGGGCATTGCCGCCTACGCGATCCGCGTCGATCCCAGTATTCCCCAGTATTAACCTGATGGAATTTAGGATCCCCCGTAGTTCTTGCTACGATCGCGGTGTCATTGAGAACGCTACAGTCTTACGTAGCATCTCTATCCATTTTTGTTTTCACTTAGCTTTAAGATTTTATCGGCTATGCATATTAAGCTAAGCGATCGCCAACAGCAGGTTCTTTGGGCCACCGTGCGTCACTATGTGGCAACGGCCAAGCCGGTTGGATCTGGGGCGTTAATTGAAGAATTTAATCTCAACGTCAGTTCGGCGACGGTGCGCAATGCCATGGGGCGGTTGGAGAAGGCAGGTTTGCTTTATCAACCCCACACCTCTGCCGGCCGGGTGCCGTCGGATTCCGGCTATCGCATCTATGTCGATCATTTGATTAAGCCATCCGACACGATCGCCCGTCAGGTAGATCAACTCCTGTCCGATCAGCTACAGGCAGAAACCTACAGCGTGGATGTCCTACTGCGCCATGCGGCCCAGATTTTGTCGAACATCAGTGGCTACATTGCCCTGGTTACCCTACCCCAGTCGCGCACGGCCCATCTGCGCCACGTGCAGCTCGTGCAGGTGGATACGCGGCGGATCATGCTGGTGGTGGTGCTCGATTGCTACGAAACCCAGTCGGTGTTGATCACCCTGCCGCAGTTAGACACGCCCACCGATCCAGAAAGCCTTGACCGGGAGTTGCAAATTCTCTCCAATTTCCTGACCCAGCAACTGCGAGAGCGATCGCTGAGTGACTTGTCTACCCTAGACTGGACAGAACTGGGACGGGAGTTTGAACAGTATGCCAGCCTGTTGCAACAATCCCTAAACCAGCTCAGCCGTCGTAGCCAAACTCCCATACCCACCCAGATTTTGGTCAGCGGCGTGGCGGAAGTGCTGCGGCGACAGCCAGAATTTTCTGAGTTGCAACAAGTGCAGACGTTGATGCAGCTTTTAGAAGAGGAGCAAGATCAGCTTTGGCCGCTGATTTTTGAAACGACGGATCCGGGAACGCCGCGCAAACGGGTGGTGGTGCGCATTGGTTCAGAAAATCCCATTAAGCCCATGAATGCCTGTGCCTTGGTTTCTGCGACCTATCAACGGGATAATGTGCCCGTGGGCAGTGTTGGCATGTTGGGGCCCACGCGCATGGTCTACGAAGATGCGATCGCCTTGGTGGAAGCGGCGGCGGATCATTTATCGGATGTCATGAGCCAGGCTACCTAACCGGTGGACGCCATTCCATGAAGCGAAGGTACCGGGTTTCAACTCCGCTCACCCCTCGTCTCATCCGGATGTGAGCATAGAGCACCGTCGAAATGCTCACCCACAGGTACGTCCTCCTACTGACACCTACTACCCCTACAATCAGAGAGTTCCATGGTTGATAGAGAATCCCCAGTGATGGCCGGGTTACTCGGCGTTTGTGTGGCTGATGCCCTCGGCGTCCCCGTGGAGTTCACCAGTCGGGCAGAGCGGCGACAGGATCCAGTGACCGATATGCGCGGCTATGGCACCTGGAACCAGCCACCGGGCACCTGGTCAGACGATAGTTCGCTGATGCTGTGCTTGGCAGAAAGCCTATGCACTGGGTTTGATCCGGAGGATATCGGCGATCGCTTTCGGCGTTGGTATGAAGATGCCTACTGGACGCCCCACGGCAATGTTTTTGATATTGGTGGTACCACTCAGCAAGCGATCGCTCAGCTGCAGCGCGGTGTACCGGCAGTTGAGGCTGGGGGCAAGAGTGAGAGCAACAATGGCAATGGCTCGTTGATGCGCATTTTGCCGATGGCCTTCTGTGCCTCACGGTGGGAATTAGCGCAGGTGATTCAGCAGACCCATGCGGTGTCTTGTATTACCCATGCCCATCCGCGATCGCAAATCGCCTGTGGCCTATACATCAGCATTGCGGTGCGGCTGCTACAGGGCGATGATCTAGCGACGGCCTACCAGACGGGCGTGCAGCAGGTGACGTCGTTCTACCAAGTGCCGCCCTTTGTGGCAGAGTGGCCAGAGTTTGCCCGGATCGCGACGGGTCAGATTGACCAGTTGCCTGAAGATGCCATCACCTCTGGAGGCTATGTCATTCACACCCTGGAAGCATCTCTCTGGTGTCTATTAACCACTCAATCCTATCGGGATGCGGTGCTGAAGGCGGTGAATTTGGGGGGCGATACGGATACGACAGCGGCGGTGACCGGCGGACTGGCAGGGTTGGCCTATGGTCTGGCGGGATTGCCTAGGGAGTGGCTGGGGGCGATCGCTCGCTATGACGATATTGTGGATTTGGCGAAGCGGCTGGAGCAAGCTTGGCCTGTTGGAGGCTAGGGCAGGACTGGATCGGCCGCATAGAGTACGTCTTCTTGCTGGATCGTATAGGTGGGATCGACCCAGGCGATCGCTGCCCTGGTCACCACTCCGTTCTCCAGGGTTACCAACGACATATTGCGTAGCCAGCCCGAGTCTGTGGCAACGATCCGGGGCACGCTGGCGGCATTGAGATAAACGGTGTTGTCCTGCTGCACCAACCGTTCGCGCAACCGTTTTTTGGTATGGCGTAGGCTGTGGTGCATATGCCCAAAGGTGACCAGGGGAACAGATTTACCCCATTGCTTAGCCTGGGCGATCGCTCCGGTAAAATCCGGGTCACCATAGTCGCCGCCCATGGGCAGCCAATCACGACCACAGGGCGATTCAGGGCGATCGCCTAATCCTGCTGGGCCGCAGTGACCTATAAAAATGACCACCTCTTCACTGGTTTGCTGGGTGGCCGCTCCAATTTTTTCGATGGAAGCGGCAAAACTTTCCACGCCGTAGCGATCGCGATAGAAAGACTTGTTGCGCCAGTCTGGGCCACCCCAGCTAAAGGGTCGGCTACCGACAATGCTCAGCCCTAAGTCTGGAAAGTCGAGCTTGCCATAGCCCACGTGGGCCGCGCCTAAAAGATCAAGCTGTTGCTGCACCCGATCTTCAAGCTTGCGATCGTAGGGACATTTGCGCCGCCCCCAAGCTGTGGCCGTATGCCAAGCATCATGGTTCCCCAAAATGACCGCCTTGGGCAAGGCCATCTCCGCCACCGACCGCACCACAGATACAGCTTCGTTGCCAAAGTCGCCGACCAGCAGCACCAGATCAACCCCGAGGTGGCGCAGGGCTTGTTCGTCGTGGATGTCCCATTGATCATGGACATCGCCAATGACCGCGAGGGTGAGCGATCGCCCCTTATTCGGCAAGGGCGATCGGGAGAGGGGAGGCGTTAGAGAGTCAGTCATTCACTTGCTTAGCACAGTGGGCATGGCGGCATTCCCTCACCGCCGCGCGGGCTAGAGAACTGCGCCATTCCTATCCTAACCTTCCCCCTTGGCATCTCAGGCAGTCTTGCCTTAATAGGCAGGTTCGCTGCGCATGGACTTGGCCTTGGATTTCGCCCGAGCGGCGCTCTTTTTCAGGGCATCTAGGCGAGATTGATATTTACGGCGAGCGCGTTTTTTCGGCGTTTGCTCCACCAACACCTTGAGGGCGCTTCCCAGGCTCTTGTAGGCATTGGGCAGGGTATAGCCAAACCGAGTGGCCAGGGCGATCGCTTTTTCATCGGCATCAATGGCTTCCCGCAACACCTTACTGCCGTTGTTGCGTTGATAGAGACGGAATCCTGAGAAGCCGCAGAGCGCTAGGGCTAGGACAAGGAGGAGGCCATCCTGCACCCACAGTTCTCCCACCGCACCCCCAAGACCAATGGCAAGGGCCGCCATTTCCCAGCCATCCCGAGGAATGGTGTCGTTTTGGATGCGGGCAACTTCATGCCAAAACAGTAAATTACGCTGATCAATGGCTAGGGCATCCCACTTTTCTAAGTCGATCTGCACCTCAACCTGATCTTTACCAATTTCTTCGGAGGTGATCAGCGGTGGTGTCACATCAATGGCGGCTTCAACGGTGACCCAACTCCGCAGCTCAGGGGGGAGGAGGCCTTTGAGGCGACGTAACTCGCTTAGATCTGACCGGGCAGTGGAACTGGCAAATGAGGTCATATACCTAACCTTCGACTATGAGATAACCGGGTTCGGTGTGCATCATAACGATCGCACCTTACCCCAACTGTAGCCCTGCATACGAGACGAGGATTCCTGCCAACGTTCAGGAGCATCTGGGGAGCGATCGCCCTCACCCTATGTCTATCCTATCGTATGAACTCGCCACTCAGGAGGGCGACGGCGCTGGAGCGTTTGGCCGCAGGGCTTGCCGGAGATCGTCGGCTTGCCGGAAGGCCTGCTGGGCGGCATCTTCCTGACCGGCAAAGCGCAGGGCAGAGCCGCGGCCTGTCCAGGCTTGAATGCTCTTGGGATCCAGAGCGATCGCGTAGTCATAGGCAGCGATCGCCTCGGCATGACGGTTGAGGGATAGCAACACCATGCCCTGAATGTGCCATCCCTCAAGGGACGTGGGATCGAGGTTGAGCACCTCCTGGGTTGTGGCTAGGGCTGCGTCGAACTGACCCAAGCGCCACAGGACGCGACTGCGTTGGGTCAACAGATCCAGTTTCAGGGAACGGGACGGGTTGTGGCTGAGCGCTTGGTCATAGGCAGCGATCGCTTCTGCTTCCTGCCCGGTCAGGCTAAGAATCTGCCCCTGCTGTAACCAAAGATCGGGGGATTGGGGCTGAACCTCTAGGGCTTGGCTGATGGCCGCTAGGGCCTCTCCCGTCCGCCCCAACTGCCCCAGAGCCACGGCTCGATGGCCCCAGGCTGGCCCATGGCTGGGCTGGTGGCTGATCACCTGATCGGCAGCAGCGATCGCTTCCTCGTAGCGCTGCAGACCGACATAGGCTTGGGCCTGGGCCGTCCAGGCCTCGGTGATGTCCTGATCACCCCATTGCCCATCGCCCTGCAGGGACTGCTCAACGGCCACCAAGGCGGACTGCGGCTGGTCGAGACGATTCAGCACCGTGGCCTGATGCAGCCAGGCCAGGGAAGACTTGGGAGCTAGCTGGGTGGCTTGCTGGAGAGAGATGAGGGCCGCATCGAACCGATCCAAGCGTTCTAGGAGCAAGCCGCGATGCGTCCATAACGACGCCTGACCGGGTTCGAGGGCGATCGCTTGGTCGTAGGCGGCAAGGGCATCGGTGGGACGTTCAAGCTGAGTGAGCACCAACCCGCGATGGTACCAAGCCAAGGCGGGGGAGGTATCGCCCCACTGGCGATCCAGCTCCAGGGCGCGATCGCAGGAGGCTAAGGCCGTTTCGGTTTGCCCCAGCCCCAGCTCCCCTCGACAGCGATAGGTCAAGGCTAGGGAATGGTCGGGGTCTTGGGCCAGGATCTGATTAAAGTCGGCGATCGCTTGGTCGTAATCGCCTGCTTGTAAATAGAGTAAACCTCGATGTTGGTAGGCCAACGCTGGGGAGCGATCGCCCCACTCTTGATTCAGTTCCAAAGCGCGATCGCAGTCCCGCACAGCGCTGATCACATTGCCATGGCGGGCATAGGCACTGCAGCGATCGGTGAGCACCTGAGACGAGTTCGGCTCATGGTGCAGCACATAGGTGAGGGCAGCGATCGCTTCTGGATAACGCCCCAAGGACATCAGCAGTCGCCCGCGACTCAGCCAGGCTTCGGCATTGCGCGGATTGATGGAGATGGCGCGATCGCAGGTGGCCAAGGCCTGACCATAGTCACCCTGATCGATCAAGGCCTGACAGTCCTCTAGCCAGCCGACAAAAGATTGGGAATCCCGATCTGCCAAGGGCTGGGGCGCTTGGGAGAGTTCCACTACCGGCGTAGTGGAGGGCAGGAAAGGCCCATCGGGCACCTCCGGCAGGGGTGGCAAACTGGGCAGGGCAACGGCCTGCAAGGTGGGCGCTTCTCCGCAGGAGTCTTTGCAAGGAGCTAGGCTCGTGGGCGTAGCGGCGACCCGCACGGTGGGCAGGGCCTGCACCGCTGCATCCATACCCGACGTAGCCGCAGCCAAGACCACGGTTTCCGACCCTGGTAGTTCTACACCATCGGCACTATCGGCCCCCAAAGGCTCCACCGCCACCCACTGGTGATCCAACAAGCGACGCTGCTCAAAATGCAGGTGGGGCCCAGTGGAATTACCCGTACTGCCCACCTGCCCCAGCAAGGCACCACCCTCAACGCGCTGCCCTGGCTCCACCACAATCTTAGACAAGTGGGCATAGAGCGTCTGCTGGGAAGAGCCGTGGTCTACCACCACCGTCAGCCCATAGCCTCCCATCCAGCCCGCCGACTGCACCTGTCCGGCTGCCGCAGCTAACACGGGTGTACCCTCCGGTGCGCCAAAGTCTACGCCGTCATGGAAGCGGCGATCGCCCGAGATGGGGTGAATCCGCCAACCAAACGACGAGGTAACCGGCGCGTCGATGGACAAGGGAAATCGCCAGGTTCCTGCCGCCAGACGCCCAAGGGGAGAGGTGGGGGCGATCGCTCCTGATCCATTGGCCTTAGCAGCGGGATAGAGAACTTTGGTAGTGGTGAATTTGGGAAAAGGGCAATCGGCTGCCGAACCGTTATCCCGCCGATTGCGCTGCAGACGTTCCGCCATGCGCTGGGCCAGGCTAGGAATGGGTACCGCCTGAGGCGATCGCCCGCAGGTATTTTGGGTGCGCACCATGGGTTCCGAGTCGGGGACGCGATCGCCCCCATGGGCCACAACCTTAGCCAAACCACTGCCCTGCCGCCACTGATCCACCGGTTGGGTTGCAGGCATGGCCACAGGGCGATCGTAGGATGAAACAACCGGAGCGGGTTCCGAGACCGGCAACGGGGCCGGCGGTTCCTTGGGTTCCTCAACAGTCGGGAGGGGCGATCGCTCCTGCCGATCCTGGATGGGCTCATCCTCCACAGGATCCTCTACCTCAACCGCCGGCTCCTCAGCCTGCTCCTGAACCTCCGCCTCCAGCTTCTCCACGGGGGAAAATTCTTGATACACCTCTCCCTCAGGGGGCACGATCCCCGTTCCCATCGACTCGAACTCTGATGTCTGCCCCGGATAAACGGGAACGGGCTCTGGGGGAGCCTCTGGTACGCTCTGACCGTGGGCCGTTGCCCCTTGTCCTACGCCCCAAGCGATCGCGGTCAACGTGCAAGCCGTAACCTGTGAAGCACGCATATCCTCGTCTATCTCCGATGCAAGCTGCTTCCTTCCTACATTCCATGCAGCTCATGATCAGGATGAGAGAGCAGAAGACCCTCACCCCAAACCCATCTCCCAGAACGGTAGAGGGGCTTTGAAAGCAACCCATTCTCTGCACTCTTGCTCCCCTTCTACCCTTGTGGGAGAAGGGGCTGGGGGATGAGGGGGAAAGGGTGGCGCAGCTTATCAAGGGCGATCGCTCCCGAACAAACGCAACTCCAAGACCCTCACCCCAAACTCCTTTCCCAGGTCGGTAGAGGGGCTTTGAAAACCCTACACCGGACGGGTGAATTTCAGTTTAATGCCGCCGCTATTGCCCAGCTTGCCACCATTGCCGATGATGCTGATCTGACCCTCGGCACTAATATCCACCGACAATTCCACTTCATCGAGGCGCAATCCCGTGGTGGTCTCCGCTTGGCTGAAGAGGTCATTGACGATCGCCAGCATACTTTCCATCTGAGTTTTCACAAGCTGAGCATCAATCGATACCCGCTTGCGGCGCGTGACGGTGGTGGTTTGCTCCACGGTGTCGACTGGATCAAAGCCGCCTCCCGTATCCCGCCGACCCGATCGCTGCCCTTCAATGATCACGGTTTCGTCGATGTCTTCAATCTCGGTCAAAATCCAAAGCTGATCGCCGTCTGCCATGGTCTATCGCCTCGTTTTACCCATCATTATTTCAGATCCCGATCGGGGACAATCAAATCTAACTCGTCAGCAGTAGCGCTCTTCTACATCACCCAAATCGCAAAAAAAATCGATCGCGCACAGCGCGAAACCATGAAGAAGTGTAAAGGGAAAGAGTTAAAAAGTGTAAAGGGCTATGAAAGAGCCCACGCCGAGGAGACGACAACCCGAAACCCGACGTAGTTGTACCTGCCGCCCGGACCGAACCAACCACGATTCGCCGAGCGGCAGTTCCTCGGATTGCCGCTCCACGAACCGCCCCGCAGCACTCTCAAAGCATTATCGCCACCCGCCACCCAAGCACTGCCGTCAGTTGGAGCATCTTGATACGTATCATGCCAGTGATCGAGGCACCACTCCCAAACATTGCCATGCATATCGTACAGGCCAAAGGCGTTAGCCGGGAAGCTGCCGACCTCGGTTGTTTCTTCTCGATAGATTCCCGTCGAACCATTGCTATAGGTATAGTTGCCGTTATAATTCGCTAAATCTGTGGTGATCGTTGGGCCAACATAAAATGGCGTTGTAGTCCCAGCCCGACAGGCATATTCCCACTCGGCTTCACTGGGCAGGCGATACTCTCGCTCCGTATGCTTTGACAGTCTCTGGCAAAATTCCACCGCATCATACCAGCTCACTTTCTCCACCGGGCGATTGTCCCCCTTAAAGCTGGCTGGATCGACATCAAGATCACGTTCGATCCTAGGCAGGGCTGAGACAGTACGCCATTGACTCTGGGTCACGGGATATTTGCCCATCCAAAAGGACGCAATAGTGACTGAATGCTGGGGCTGTTCGTCCTTGTATCCCTCACCATCAGGAGAACCCATAGTAAACGTACCGCTAGGCATCAACATCAGATCTAGCGTCACCCCTTGACCTAACGATTCTTGACGGTACTCAGTGCGACCCTGACGAGTCTGGCGGACTAGCTTAGTTCCCAAGCCAAACAATCCTGGAGCAATTTCGAGCGTTGCTACCTCAAATTCAACCACGGGGGTAGAAGCACGCTCTTGGCTACGCTGTCCGGCTACTGAGGAAGTTGGCTTGGGAGAACTGAATTCACGAACCCGCTTTAGAGCAATTCGCTCTAGTGCAGTAATAGCTTGAAGATCTGCCCTTGATGCTCCCAGCACCCGAATCCAAAGCTGTTTCGCCAAGTCAAGCTGATTATTCAGCTCCGCATCCTGCGCTTCCGATTTCAGCGTCAGCACATCCTGCACCGTCGCCTGCTCTGGCAGCAAGATTAGATAATTCTTCGACAGCGGCTCCACGGCCGTATAGGGCGTCTGCTTTGGCTTGCCATGCCGGGCATTCAGGTTCGGCACCTGATACCGCAGATGCAGGTTCAACCGTTCCACCGTGGCGCAATTGTTCGCCCCTTGAAGCGTCAGTCCCTCTAGCAGCGCATGGGTAAAGGAACCGTGCCCCAGCGCCTCAAGTTCATAGGACGCTTCCCGAGGGCTACAGCTATAGATCGTCACCATCCCCTGCTGCTCCTCCGTTCCCAGACCCGTCCCCTGACGGCGACCCTGGCTGCGGCAGGCATCCAACAGCAAAATTGTATTATCCGCTCCGCAGTTGCGCAGACAGGCGGTCACATCACTCACCCGCAGAGCCGTTTCGGCAATATTGCCCGGATCCACATCAATGGGCATCAGGTAGTCGTGGCCCTCATGCAGTTCGCCATGGCCGGCAAAGAAAAACCAAAAATTGTCCCCCGTCTCCAAAAACGGTTGCTGAAACCGTTCCCGAAAAAAGCGCTTCAGGTTGCCAAACGTGGGCAGCGATCGCATCTCTCCCCGAGGCGTCTGGATGGGCGGCGAATCATCGGCAAAGTAAAAGACCTGCTCGAACTTGACCGTGGTGAGAAAAAAATCTCGCACAGCGATCGCATCCTGCACCGCATACTGAAGCGGCTGGAGGTTGTAGTAATCGTTAATACCAATGCAGATGGCCCAGTTTCTGGTCATGGAGCAGCGATCGTCAGGGGTGCCGCCTTAGTTTAAACCAGGTTACGGGTGGTGTTCCGTATTCTTTATGAAGCAGAAATCCTTATGGATCGGTAGGATGCTATAGCCTGCGACATGGCTTCGCTAAAGCGCCAGCGTAACGCGTTAAACCTCTAGCGATCGCTCCATGCGGGATGTTTCATCAACGCTGCCATCACCCGCACACCGCGCAACTGGTTCGTGAGCGGCAAGTGGCCGCGGGGGGCAGATAGATCCCAGGTGAATTCATTGGGATAGCGCGTCCAGAGTTTCTCCGTACGCCAGCCAATTTTTGACCAGAGAACATCCCAGTTTTTGCCGCTGCCCAGCCATAGCTCTCGCTGCACCGAGAAGCCAAATTTACCTTGGGAATGGGCCAGCCACAGGCGATCGATGGTGCAAAGATCGCTGATCGGGAAACCATCCACTTCGGTGAAATAGAGCCATTTACGGGCGATCGCTGTTTCGCCTGATAGTTCACACATTTTTTGCAGCGTCACCCGATCGGCTTCTTCAAAGTCTTGCTGGGCCAGAAGCTGTTGCAGAGGACGGTAGTCGATGGAGCGATCGCTCTCTAGGGCCACGACGCCGTCGGGCAAGTGCTGCTGAAGGAAAGCTTGGGTGGTGTCGCGGCGATCGGCCACCAGGTATTGATACATGGTGCCTCGGATGATCACTTCAGAGGGGCGATCGCTGGGAGGGCGATCGCGCAAAAAGTCCATAAACAGCGACAACCCTGGCTCACCGGCGGCGGCAATATCGCTGAGCTGTTGCAGTTGCTTGGGTAGGCTGGAAGACTCTAGCTGAGCCTGGAGTTCGTCTATGGAGGTGGGAAGATGATCTTGCACAGCAGTCATAAAAAACAGAGTTAGGGCACGGGATATATGGGAACAGTGGGGCTATGAACCGGCATGACTGTTGCCTAGGGTTCATAGGAGTGTCCAACCAAGACCGAACCTATACTCAACGTCGGTAGGGCAAGGCAGTAGCCCTTGGTGTGAAACTCAGGTAGGATTTTCATCCTCAACTCTCTACTTTAACGGCTCACCTAAGGTTTCGGATACCCATTTCCAGACAGAATGCGATCGCAACCACAAAAGAAGGGGGCGAGACGAACGCAGTTCATCCTCACCCCCTTCCATGGTTGGGAAAATTTTAAGTAAGTCCCCCACAACGCCGTCTTACCTCAGTTTTTGACCTGGAAAATCCAGGTGGGAACGTAAGCCCGATTTTAAGTTTCCGGGTCATGCCCGGTTTACTGCCATCGAACGTGATTAAGCTCCCTTATTCAAAAGGCATAGATCATAAAACACTATTGGCAGTCACCAACGCCGTAGTAGAACTTGTCTCCCATTCTAGAGGGTCTACCCAGGCGATCGCAACCGGGGCCACCCATTTTGCTCATACTGCGTGAGTGAATAGTGACTATCGAGCGGCTGTTGCCTAACGTGACATGGATCGGAAGCCGCCTCTAGACTCTGATGCCGTTCCTCGCCGGAGTAGCGATCGCTAGCGCTCTGTCTGGACTAGTCTTGGCAATGCTTTCTAGGGCCATCGGTTATGCTGAGATAAATTTTTGTCCCTTGGATGACTCATCCCTGCCAATCCAAGATCTCACACCCTAGCGATCGCTCGCATTGATTCAGCTACCCTCTTACCCTATGCCCTCTCTAGCCCCCTGGGTCGCAAATCAACGATTTTGGCTGCGGTGGACGCTAGTCACGATCGCCAGCGTTTTGTGGATGCTGGTGGTCAACATGGGGTTGATGATCACCATCCAAGGGCCCAGCATCGCTGGGTTATTGCTGAGCAGTTGGATGGTGGGACTGGGGCAAGGGTGGGTGCTGCGTCCCCATATGCGTCATGGCAATCGGTGGCTATGGGCAACCACGCTAGGGTTAGTCATCAGTTTCTACACCGGGATGATTTTAGGCTGGATGCTGATTGCTTCTTTGACCCAGGCTCAAGCAGCGATCGCTGTCCAATGGTTCAGTGGATTGATGAGTGGTTTATGGGTGGGAGGCGTCATGGGCCTGGCCCAGTGGTGGGTGCTGCGTCGCCACTGCCGCCATAGCTGGATATGGGTGCCAGGATCAGCCTTGGCTTGGGGCTTGGGGCTGACGGTGGGCTTCCTGCCCTGGCCCATCGAGCGGCTGTTGCCTAACGTGACACCGATCGGGAGCCGCCTCTTGACCCTGATGCCTCTCCTCGCCGGAGTAGCGATCGCTAGCAGCCTGTCTGGACTGGTCTTAGCAACGCTTTTAGGATTACCCAAACGCCATGGGGAGATGACATCCTAGGGCGGGCTATGTTCACCGCCTTAACGAGGACAACGTACTTTGAGCAGATGTCTTCTCTTTCATGACACTTTCCTCTCCCTTCGCTGAAGGGAGAGGTCTCTTTCCACACCGCTGGTTGTTCCCCTGAACAATGCAGGCTAGGACTCTCTGGGTACTTACCGTCACTTAAATCATTCTCTACTGCGCAACGCCTAAAGTTTTGCTACTACAGTGAAGTTTTATAAGCTTTACAGGGAACTAATAACATACAGTTAACCATGGGCTCATCCCACTGGTGTCACCATCGCCCTCCATATTCCTCCATAGATTGAGAGAGGAATATGGAGGGCAGATTCTCTTATTCCACAACGGGAGAAGTGGGGTAGGGGAGTAGCTTGGTTCCCCTTGGGTGAGCCTTACATAGCCGGGATACACCCGTTAACGATGAACCATCTAAGGGGAGCATCATGAATGACGCAGTCGGGTTCCAAAAGCCTTGTACGACAAGCCCAGGATGCTCTACGTGTGTTCGTACCTTCGAGACCTGTCTCTCCTGGGATCACCTGGTTAACGCGGTTGCCCTGCGCATCCGTCAGACCCTAGAGCTGAGGGCAATCCTGCAGACGACGGTGGATGAAGTGCATCAGCTGCTGGGGTGCGATCGCGTCTTACTCTACCGGTTCGAACCCGATTGGAGCGGTCGTGTGGTGGTCGAGTCTGTCTCTGAGCCCCAGTGGTCGGTGGTTGATCGGGTAGTTCACGATCCCTGCTTTGAATCCAGCTGGCTAGAACCCTACCAGGAGAAACGCTATTTCGCTGTCGAAGATATTGCTAAAGCCAACCTCACCCCCTGCCATGCCGAGTTTTTAGCCAGCTTTCAGGTGCAGGCCAATCTGGTGATTCCCATCCTAAAGGAGAATACTCTCTGGGGCCTGCTAATTGCCCACCACTGTCAGGCTCCCCGCCCCTGGCAGGATGTGGAGATCGAAGGGCTACAACTGCTGGCGATGCAGGTGGGCATTGCCATTCACCAGGCAGCATTGATTGACCAACTGAAAATTGCAAACACCACCCTAGAAGCCGACGTCGCGGCTCGCACCCGCGAACTGGCCCAGGTCAACCAGGCTCTGGAAGCAGCCAATCAAAAGTTGGAAGACGCCAACCGTACCCTGCGAGCGGTGAATCAAAAGCTGATTGCCAAGATTCAAGAGCGTAATCAGGTGGCGGCTGAGGTGATTCAGCGTGAAGCCTTTTTACAACAGGTGCTCAACAGTCTGTTTGCCTTTGTGGGGGTGATGACCCCCGACGGTATTTTAGTGGAATCCAACCAGGCTCTCCTAGACATGGCTGGTCTCACCCGCGACGATGTGATTGGTAAACCCTTTGCCGACGCCTACTGGTGGGCCTACTCTTCCGAAGCCCAGGCCACCATTCGATCGGCTATTGAAGCTGCGAACCAGGGAACCATGACGCACTTTGATATTCCGGTGCAGATGCAGGGCGGTCAGCTCATCACCATCGACTTCGCCCTGAAGCCGCTACGACACCCCAGGACAGGAGAAATTACCCACCTGATTCCCTCTGGGGTGGATATTAGCGATCGCCTCCAGGCCGAGGGCGATCGCACCCGCCTGCTCAACATGCTCGAAGCCAGCCTGAACGAAATTTACCTGTTCAATGCCGACACGTTGAAATTTGAGTACGTCAACCAGGGGGGGCTGCGCAACCTGGGCTACAGCCTAGAGCAACTGCAGCAGATGACCGCCGTTGATATCAAACCAGACCTGACGTTGCCAGAGTTTGAAACCCTGATCACCCCCCTGCGCCGCCAGGAAGTCGCCAAAATGAACTTCGAAAGCGTCCATCAACGGTCAGACGGCAGCCGTTACCCGGTGGATGTGCACCTGCAGTTAACCCATCACGGGGCTGAGTCACGCTTTTTAGCCGTGATTCTGGACATAACCGAGCGCCAGCAGGCCACCGCCGACCGCTTACGAGACCAGGCTCGGCTGCAACAGCTTGGGGCGATCGTGGCGTCGTCGCAAGATGCCATTATCAGCAAAACGTCCGATGGCATCGTCACCAGTTGGAACCACGCCGCCGAAGCCATCTTTGGCTACACCGCCGCAGAGATAATCGGCCAGCCAATTACCGCCATCATTCCCCCTGATCATCGGGATGAGGCCGCCCAAATTCTGGCGCGGATTCGCCAGGGTCAGCGAGTCAAAACCTACGAAACCCAGCGGCGACACCAAGATGGGCACCTCGTGGATGTCTCCCTCACCGTCTCGCCGATTTATGGCGAAAACGGTGCAGTCGTCGGGGCCTCAAAAATTGCCCGCGACATTACCGCCCAAAAGCGCGATGAACGCCTGCGCCAGCAAGCTGAAAGCGCCCTGAGAGCTAGCCAGGATCGTTTTCAGCGCTTTATGGACAATGCCCCCCTGCTGAGCTGGATCGTCAGCCGCGAGGGGCGGGTTGAATACGGCAACGAGGCCTGGTTTACCTTTGTGGGGCAGAGCAAAACAGCGGCCCTGGGTCAGGTCATTGCCGATCTATTCCCGCCCGAGTTTGCCCAGACCTATCGGCAGGCCAACCAACAGGTATTAGACACTGGGCAGGTGGTTGAAACCATCGAACCGGGCACAGCCCCCGATGGCACCCTCCATACTTTTCTGGTGCGGAAGTTCCCGGTGTATACCGAGGGGCAAGTCACCGCAGTTGGCGGGATCGCCATCGACATTACTGACCAGCAACAGGCCGAAACCCTGATTCGTGACCAGGCCGAAACCCTGCGAATTTTTTACGACACCTCGCCGCTGCTGATGGGGCTGGTGGAAATTTCCGATCATGACATTCTCCATCTGTCCGACAATCCGGCAGCGCTTTCCTTTTTTGGACTGACCGCCGCCGCCTTGGCCAACCATTGGGCCAGCGAGGTAGGGTTACCGGCTGAGGTGATCCAACTTTGGCTGACACACTATCGCCAGAGCCAACAGCAGCAGCGCCCGGTACAGTTCGATTACACCCACATCACGCCGGCCGATCAACACAATCTGCTGGTGACGGTGTCCTTTGTGGGTCAGGGCAACGATGACCGCCCCCGTTGCTCCTACATCGTGCAAGACCTGACGGAGAAAAAGCAGCTGGAGCGCGAAAAAGCCAAAGCCATAACACGCCTCCATGATAGTGAGCAACGCTACGCCAGCTTAGTAGCAGCGGTGCCCGTAGGCATTTTCCGTACTGATGCCAATGGCCACTGCATCTACACCAATCAACGGTGGGAACAGCTTGCCGGGTTAACCCAGCAAGAGGCCCTGGGGGAAGGATGGGCACAGGCGCTTTACCCCGATGATCGGGAAGCCGTGTTTAGTACCTGGACCCAAGCAGCCCAGCAGGGAAGACCGTTTGAACTGGAATACCGTTTCCAGTCTACGGATGGCACGGTGTCATGGGTGTATGGACAGGCCGTGGCCGAGTACAACGCCGCTGGCGATCTATTAGGCTATGTTGGCACCATCACCGATATTACCGAACACAAACAGATTGAAACCGAGCGGCAGCAGGCCCAACAGACCGAGCAAGAATTGAGCCTGCTGGAGCAAATTTTAAACATCGTGCTGGCGGGTTACTGGGACTGGCATATCGCTGATGATGAGGAATATTTGAGTCCTGGCTTTAAGCAAATGCTGGGTTACGCAGACCACGAGCTGATTAATTCTCCCCAGACCTGGCAAGACCTGATCTTTCCAGAAGATCTGCCGGTGGTACTGGAACAGTTCAACCGCCACGTCCAGAGCCACGGCACAGAGCCTTACTACAACGAGGTGCGCTATCGCCATAAAGAGGGTTCTACCGTTTGGATTCTTTGCTCAGGGCAGGTGATCGACTGGGATGACGCGGGCAACCCTCTACGGATGATTGGCTGCCATATTGATATCACCCAGCGTCAACAGGCCGAAGAATCCCTACGGCAGAGCGAAGCAACCAATCGCGCCTTAATTCAGGCCATTCCCGACTTTTTAGTCCGGATGCGGCAGGATGGCGTGCAGATCGATGTCATCAATACTGGCAATGTGCACTGCTTAGGTCTTGAAGACGAAGACCCCATTAAGGGGCACAGCGTTCTCGACATTATGCCTACTGACATCGGCCAGGAACGTATTCATCTGGCACAAATCGCCATCTCTACCGGACAGCCGCAAAAACAAGAATATTCCTTTACCCAAAACCACCAAACCTACTACGAAGAAGCCCGCATCTCGCCGCTTTCAGACAGTGAAGTGCTGGTGATGGTGCGGGACATTACTAGCCGCAAACAAGCTGAAATCCAACTGCAAAATCTATCCACCCGGCTCACACTGGCCGTACAGTCGGCCCAAATCGGCATCTGGGAGTGGGATGTTGTCACCGACACCCTGCTCTGGGATGACCGTATGCTCCAGATTTACGGCCTCGCTCCAGAGGACTTTTCTGGCCACCAACAGGACTTCAAAAACCGCCTCCATCCCGACGATGCCGCCACGGTGCAGGCCCAGAGCGAACAATGTCTAGCTGACCCGAAGAACCACAGTTGCGACATTCAGTACCGCATTGTGTGGTCTGACGGTTCAGTCCATTGGGTGCAGTCTGGTGCCAAAATTCAGCGGAACGAGCACGGAGAGGCCCAGCGGCTAATTGGTGTCAACTTCGATATCACCTCCATCAAACAATCTGCCCAGGATCTAAAACAGGCCAAAGACCAGCTAGAACTGGTGCTGCAAGCCTCCTCCGAAGGCTTCTGGGATTGGGATATCACCACCAACGACGTCTACTTCTCCCCCCGGTGGAAAGAGATGCTCGGCTATGGCGACCATGAACTTGACAATACCTTTGAGATGTGGGATTCGGTCATTTTTGAAGCAGACCGCATCGCGGCCCTACAACTGGTCGAAGACTACAACAGCGGCCAAGTAGACCAATTTAAAACGGTGCAGCGGTTCCGCCACAAAGAGGGCTCGACGGTTTTCGTTCTGTCCCGCGCCATCCACCTGAAGGATGCCGATGGCCAGGTGGTACGCATGGTGGGCAGCCATCTCGATATATCCGACAACAAACGCCAGGAACTAGCCCTGCAGGAGAGCGAGGCCCGCTACCGCAATATCATCGAAACTACCCTGGAGGGGGTCTGGATACTGGATGCTGACAGTAAGACCACCTTTGTCAACCAGCGCATGGCGGAGATGTTAGGCTATGACATCGAAACGATGCAGCACCAGTCGTTCTTAGATTTCATGACCCCTGACGATCAAGTCACGGCCCAAGACTATTTCGCGCGCCGCCAGGAGGGAATCCAGGAACAACATTCCTTCAAATTTCTCCGTCAAGACGGTTCTGATCTGTGGACCCTGATTTCGGGAACGCCTATCTTTGATCAAGAAGGTGTATGGCAAGGGGTGATTGGGCTATTAACAGATATTACGCCCCTGATTAACACCCAAGAGGCCCTAAAACAGTCGGAACTTCAGCTCAGCGGCATCTTGAATAGCTCCCTCGATGGCGTTATGGCCTTCCGTTCCCTTCGCGATGACCAGGGCCAGATTGTTGACTTTGCGTGGACGTTGAGTAACCCCACCGCCTGCCAGTCTGTCAACAAACCCCTGCATGAGTTAATCGGTCAACGAATGCTGGACGTTTTACCCGGCAACCGCACCGATGGGCTATTTGACCTTTATATTCAGGTAGTTGAAACGGGAACCCCCGTCCGGCGGCAGTTTCACTATCAGCACGATGGCCTTGATACCTGGTTTGAAAATATTGCCGTTCCGCTGGGCGATGGATTTGCCGTCACCTTCCGCGACATCTCGGCGGTTAAAGCCTCTGAGCAAGCCCTACAGCAGGTCAACAGTGCCATGGAAGTCCACCTCAGGGAGCTGCGTCAGCGCAATGATGAAATGCTGATGCTGAGCGAAACCAGCGACTTTTTGCAGGCCTGCCGCACCCTCGAAGAAGCCTGTGCGGTGATCTCAACCCTGGTACAGCCTATGTTTCCCAATTGCTCCGGCAGTTTCCATATCACCTGCGCATCTCGCAATCGCGTCGAAGCCGTAGTCCGCTGGGGAGATAGCCTCCACTCCCTTGCCGATTTTCAGCCCCACGATTGCTGGGCTCTACGACGGGGCCGGTGGCACAGCATCACTCCCGACCGGCAAGGTTTGTACTGCAACCACATTAAGGACGCACCGCCCGACCTCGTTACCCTGTGCATCCCCATGATCGCCCAGGGAGAAACCCTGGGGATGTTTTACCTCAGCACTAAGCGTCCCGAAGGGTTGCCCCTACCCAAACAGCAACTAGCCCGCACGGTAGCAGAGCAGGTGGGTCTGGCGATCGCTAACCTGAACTTGCGCGAAACTCTACAAAATCAGAGTATTCGTGATGCCCTAACGGGGCTTTTCAACCGCCGTTACCTAGAAGAATCCCTACAGGCTGAGATCGCCCGCGCCCAGCGACATCAATACCCGACCGCTGTGGTCATGATCGATGTTGACCATTTCAAGGTCTTTAATGATACCCATGGGCACGATGCCGGAGATTTCGTTTTGAAGGCAATTGCCCAGGTGATCGGAGACCACATCCGTGGGTCTGACATTGCTTGCCGCTATGGCGGTGAGGAACTCACCTTGGTCCTCCCTGAAACCTCCCTCATAGATGCCCTGGCTAAAGCCGAGAAAATTCGTGACGCCATCCATCACCTCAGCCTGTCCTATGGAGGGCGAACGTTGGAAAATCTTACGGTCTCCTTAGGAGTAGCCGTTTTCCCCGATCACGGCACAACTGGGGGAGCGGTGATTCAATCAGCTGATGCGGCCCTATACCGGGCTAAGGCAGCAGGACGAAATCAAGTGATCACGGCTGAGGGTAAGTATGAGATGCACTGATGCAAAGACCTGCCGCCCCTCAGGATGGTCATGCCCTTGGTGCCCGATGCCTCCACGACCCAGATGATGGCGGTCTTTCATCGCTGCCTGCTGCTAGAGGCAACCCAAGACCAAGCCCTGCATCAGGCCATGCTAGCCACCATGCAACCCCACTCCGACCCCGTAAACTTGGTGGCGTTTACCTTCACGGGCTTTTGGGAATAGGAACGTCACTATTTATCGATTTTTCGTTAATGCGTTCATTGCCAGCCCGGCAAAGGGGGGAGAACTCTCTTACTCTGGCTGTTCTGGCAACTGCGGGGAGCGTGGTTAGACGAACGCCCCCGGGAGCATCCCACTTTCGACAAAATAGTCAACAGGCAAGCTGCCCATTGAGGTAGGCACAACGCAAACTCAACATCGCATTGACAGAGGCCGTATT